>JAPLTR010000995.1 GCA_026398065.1 Verrucomicrobiota bacterium
ACCAGGAAAAGATGGGTATGGCGTTGCAGCGCCTCGTCGCCGAAGACCCGACGCTTCGCGTCAAGACGGACCAGGACACCGGCCAGACGATTCTCGCGGGCATGGGAGAACTTCATCTCGACATCATTCGCGACCGCATGAGACGCGAATTCAAAGTCGAGGCGACTGCGGGCAAGCCGCAGATCGCCTATCGCGAAACCGTCGCCAAGTCGGCGGACGGCGAGGGCAAGTTCATCCGGCAGTCCGGCGGCAAGGGCCAATACGGCCATGTCTGCATCAAACTCGCGCCGAACGTGAAGGGCAAGGGCATCGAAGTCATCAACGAGATCGTCGGTGGCAGCATCCCGAAGGAGTTCATCAAGCCGTCCATCGAAGGCATCATGGAGGGCTGCAACAACGGTGTCGTCGCCGGATTCCCGGTGGTCGATGTCATCGTGCGCATCGTCGACGGTTCCTTCCACGAGGTCGATTCGTCGGAACTCGCGTTCAAGATGGCCGGCATCTTCGCGTTCAAGGACGCGATGAAGAAGGCCACTCCGATCCTGCTCGAGCCCATCATGGGAGTCGAGGTCACCACGCCCGAGGAATACCAGGGCGATCTCATGGGTGATATCAACCGTCGTCGTGGTCAGATCCAGGGCATGGAGAACAAGGCCGGCGCGTGTATCATCACTGCGCACGTCCCGCTCGAGCTGCTCTTTGGGTACGTCACCGACATCCGTTCCCTTTCCAAGGGCCGCGCCAGCGCCGGCATCACGCCGTCGCACTTCGAGCAGGTCCCGAACGCTCTTCTCGCCAAAATCGTCGAGAGCAACGCCAAGGGTCCCGCCCGCACTTAAACCTCCGTTCTTTTTAAGCCATGAAAGGCCAACGCATTCGCATCAAACTCCAGGGCTTCGACTATCGTGTCATCGATCAGTCGGCCCAGGACATCGTCGAGACCGCCAAGCGCTCCGGCGCCCGGGTCTCCGGCCCCATCCCGCTGCCCACCCGCATCGAGAAACTTTCCGTCAATCGCTCGCCGCACGTGGACAAAAAGTCCATGGAGCAGTTCGAGACGCGCACGCACAAGCGTCTCATCGATATCATCGAGCCGACCGCCCAGACGGTCGACGAGCTGAAGAAACTCAACCTCCCGTCCGGCGTGGACATCACCATCAACGTCTGAGAACGCTCTCTTAACTTTCAACGTTAGCAGTTGCCTGTGTGCCCTTCGTGGCACCGCCAGGTTTCGACTAATGTAGGTCGTTAAACGGAATTCCTTTCCACCTACCACTTAGCCCATGATCTCATCGCTCCTCGGCAAAAAAATCGGGATGACGCAGGTCTACGACGCGCAAAACGTCCTAGTCCCCGTCTCCGTGGTCGAAGCCGGACCTTGCTCCATCGTCCAGGTCAAGACCCTCGCCACCGACGGCTACAACGCCGTCCAGCTTGGTTTCGCCACCAAGAAAACCAAGAACACCGCCGCCGGTGAACTCGGACACGCCAAGAAGGCCGGCCTCGACGCCGCCCCGCGCGTGCTCAGCGAAGTTCGCCTCGCCGAAGTTCCCACGGCCAAAGTCGGTGACATCGTCACCGTCGCCGCCTTCACCGAAGGCATGCTCGTCGACGTCTCCGGCGTCTCCAAGGGCAAGGGCTTCCAGGGCGTGGTGAAACGTTTCCGTGTCGCCGGCGGTCCCGCCACGCACGGTTCCATGTTCCATCGCCGCATCGGTTCGGTCGGCATGCGCCAGACCCCCGGTCGCGTCTGGAAGAACCAGGCCATGCCCGGTCACATGGGCACCGATTCCCGCACCGTGCAGAACCTGCGCGTCGTGAAAATCATCGCCGACAAGAATCTCATCCTCGTGAAGGGTGCGATCCCCGGCGCCAACGGCGACGATGTCGTCGTCCGCACCGCCATCAAGGGCCAGTGGGCCCTGCCGGTCATCGCCGCTCCCGCTCCCGTTGCCGCCAAGGCCGGTGCGAAGCCCGCCGCCGCTGCCAAGCCCGCCGCCAAGAAATAACCCGGAGACCCAGCCATGAAACTCACCGTTTTTAGTTCCGACGGCACGACCAGCAGCGAAAAAGATTTCGCCAACATCCCCACGTTTGAAGGCGACAAAGGCCTCCAGGCAGTGAAGGAAGTGATCGTCGCCATCAACGCCAACAACCGTCAGGGCACCCATTCCACCAAGACCCGCGGCGAAGTCCGCGGCGGTGGTAAGAAGCCCTGGCGCCAGAAGGGCACCGGCCGCGCCCGCGCCGGCTCCATCCGTTCTCCCCTGTGGAGCGGCGGTGGCGTCGTCTTCGGCCCCAAGCCCCGCGACTACTCGAAGAAGATCAACGGCAAGGTGAAGGATCTCGCCTTCAGCCGCGCCCTCTTCGACCGCGCGGTCGCCGGCGAAATCGCCGTGATCGAGGGCTTCGTCGCCACCGCGGCGAAGACCAAGTCGGTCAACGTCATCCTCGGCCGCATCTGCGCCAAGGGCAAACTGCTCCTCGTCGACGCCCCGTTCGCCGTCGAGACCGCCCGCGCCGCCCGCAACATTGAGCGCGTTTCCCTCCAGGAAGCGTCCAAGCTCAACACGCTCGATCTCGCGCAATACAAGAAAATCATCGTCAGCACCAAGGCGCTCGAGACCATCCTCGCCCGCGTCAATGGAGGAAAGAACTAATGAACGCCGATAAAGTTCTCAAATTCGTCCGCCTCTCCGAGAAGTCCAACAAGCAGAGCTCCATGCTCGGCCAGTACACCTTCGAGGTTTATAAGGACGCGAACAAGCACCAGATCGCCGAAGCCGTCGAGCAGACCTTCAAGGTCACCGTCCGTCGTGTGAACACGATGACGATCCGCGGCAAGAACAAGAAGAGCCGCACCGGACGCCCGTCCCTCGGTTCCGATTACAAGAAGGCGATCGTCACCCTCAAGGCCGGCGATAAAATCGAGCTCGTCTAACGCGACCTCGCCCAAAGGAGAACCTCCAACATGCCTATCCATTCTTTCCGCCCGCTCACGCCTTCCGGCCGCTTCACCCAGCTGAACAAGCAGGTGGGCCTCTCGAAAGAGCGTCCCCAGCGCGCCCTCACGCAGAGCAAGCACAAGTCCGGCGGCCGCAACGTCAACGGACGCGTCACCTCCCGTCACCGTGGCGGCGGTCACAAGCAGCTCTACCGCATCATCGACTTCCGTCGCGACATCCTCGACATGCCCGCCAAGGTGCAGGCGATCGAGTATGATCCGAACCGCTCGGCCAACATCGCCCTGATCGCCTACGAGAACGGCGAGAAGCGCTATATCATCGCCCCCGAGGGGCTCGCGGTCGGTGCCAAGATCGTCGCCTCCAACAAGGCCTCGACGAACGACTTCACCGTCGGCAACAACTTCCCGCTGCACCTGATCCCGCCGTCCACGCTCCTCCATTGCGTGGAGCTCCTGCCCGGACGCGGCGCCCAGATCGCCCGCACCGCCGGCGCGAGCCTCGAGCTCATCGGCGTCGAGGGCAACAAGGCCCAGCTCAAGATGCCTTCCGGCGAGTTCCGCTACGTGCACGCCAACTGCCGCGCCACCATCGGCGTCGTCGGCAATGGCGATCACAACAAGCAGTCCCTCGGCAAGGCCGGCCGCAACCGCTGGCTCGGCGTTCGCCCGCAGTCCCGCGGTATGGCCCGCAATCCCGTCGACCATCCGAACGGTGGTGGTCAGGGCAAGTCCAAGGGTGGTGGTGGTCGCCAGCAGCTCGTCTCCCCGTGGGGTCAGCTCGCCAAGGGTTTCCCGACTCGTCGTCGGACGAAGCTCTCGAACAGCATGATCATCCTTCACCACAACGGCCGCAAGGTCCGCAACAAGAAGTAAGCCGCACCCTTTCGCACCATGGCACGTTCCATCAAAAAAGGATTCTTTGTCGACTACCACCTCCTCGAGAAAATCGAGAAGGCGGTCAAGGCCGGCGCCAAGAAGCCCATCCAGACCTGGTCCCGCCGCTCGACGATCACGCCCGACTTCATCGGCCACACGTTCAGCGTTCACAACGGCAAGATCTTCACCGCCGTTTACGTCACCGAAAATATGGTCGGCCACAAGCTCGGCGAGTTTGCGCCCACGCGCATCTTCAAGTCGCACGGTGGCATGACCCGCAAGGAGATCTAAGTTCGCCGTCCATGCTCCGTCGCCTCCTCCAGTCCAGCCTGCTCGCGCTCGTCGCCGCCACGCCGTTTACGGCGCGCGCTTCGGTCGTGTCTGGTCCGGTCGGAGTGGTGGCGGTGCAGCCGACGCGCGTCGCCGATCTCGTGCTCCTCGGCCGCGGCTTCGACGCCGGTCTGCGCCAGGGCATGGTCTGCCGCGTCACCCGCGGCGGCGCCGAGATCGCCGAGGTCCTCCTCGTCGATCTCCGCCCGACCTGCGCCTCCGCGCTGATCGTCGCGCAGGCCGCCGGCCAGTCCCTCCGCGCGGGCGATCTCGCCTCCGTCAAAATTCTCAAAGCTCAAAGTTAACACAACCAAAAGGGTAGGGCGGACCCGCTCCGCCACTATCGCCGGCCTCACCGTCGGAATCCTCCACCCGTCACCGTCATCACCATGGAAGTTCAAGCCCTCACACGCTACGCGCGTATGTCGCCGAAGAAGATGCGCGAAGTCTCCCGCATCGTTCAAGGCCGCAAAGCCGCCGAAGCCCTCGAATACCTCGCGCTCATCCCGCGCAAGTCCGCGAAGCTCATCGCCAAGACGCTCAAGAGCGCCATCGCGAACGCCGAGAACAACAACAACCTCTCGGCCGACAGCCTCACGATCAAGTTCGCTCTCATCGAGAACGGACCTGTCCTGAAGCGCTTCAAGGCCGGCGCCCGCGGTACCGCGATGCCCCGCCGCAAGAAGATGTCGCACATCCGCATCGTCCTCACCGACGGCTCCTCGAACTAATCACCAACCACCATGGGCCAAAAAACCAATCCCACAGGCTTTCGTCTCGCCGTCCGCCGCAACTGGCAGTCCCGCTGGTATGCTTCCAAGAAGGAATTCCCGAAGCTCCTCCTCGAGGACCAGATCATCCGCACCAAGCTGATGGAGAAGCTCAAGCAGGCGTCCGTTCCGCGCATCTTCATCGAGCGCGCCTCGAACCGCGTCCGCGTCAAGATTTACACCGCCCGTCCCGGCATCGTCATCGGCCGCAAGGGCCAGGAGATCGAGAAGATCAAGGAAGAGCTCTCCAAGCTGACCGGCAAGGAGATACTCCTCGACATCCAGGAAGTGAAGAAGCCCGAGATCGAGGCCGCCCTCGTCGCCGAGAACGTCGCGCTCCAGCTCGAGCGCCGCATCGCTTTCCGCCGCGCCATGAAGAAGGCCGTCGAAATGGCCATGGCCCTCGGTGCCGAAGGCATCCGTATCCAGTGCTCCGGCCGCCTCGGTGGCGCGGACATCGCCCGCCGCGAGTGGCAGCGCAAGGGCCGCGTGCCGTTGCACACCCTCCGCGAAAACATCGACTACGGCTTTGCCGAAGCGCTCACCGTTTACGGCAAGATCGGCGTCAAGTGCTGGATCTGCAAAAAAGAAGCCGACAACAACTGATCCGGTTCACGGATAACCCTATTTTAAGGAGAATTCTCCCATGGCTCTAGCTCCCGCACGCACCAAATACCGCAAGACGATGAAAGGCTCCCGCGCTGGCAATGCCAAGCGCGGCAACACCATCGCCTTCGGTGAATTCGGCCTCCAGTCGCTCTCCCGCGGCCCCATGACCGGTCAGCAGATCGAGGCTGCCCGCGTCACCATCTCGCGCCATCTGAAGCGCAAGGGTAAACTCTGGATCCGCGTTTTCCCGCACAAGCCGGTCACCAAGAAGCCCGCCGAGGTCCGCATGGGCCAGGGCAAGGGCCCGGTCGAGTACTACGTCGCCGTCATCAAGCCCGGCGCCGTCCTCTTCGAGCTCGCCGGCGTGCCCACCACCGTCGCCAAGGAGGCCTTCCGCCTCGCCGACGCCAAGCTGCCCTTCCGTTGCCGCTTCATCCAGCGTGACGGCGCCGCGGTCTAATCCTTCAAAAAACGCCCGCCATGACTTCCAAAGAAATCCGCGATCTGTCCGCCGACGAGATCACCGCCAAAGTCCGCGCCAACCGCGAGGAACTCCTCCAGCTGCGCCTGCGCAAGCAGACCGGCCAGGTCGAGAAGACCGACAAGCTGCGTTCGCTCCGCAAGGACACCGCCCGCCTCCTCACCATCCAAAACGAGAAGAAACGCAAAGCGACTGTCGCCGCCTAAGCGCTCCGCCCAACCAACTCATCGCCATGTCCACTGTCACTGAAGGCCAGCGCAGCAAGCGCCGCACCCAGATCGGTTTCGTTTCGAGCCGCTCGGGCGACAAGTCCGTCAAGGTCACCGTCGCTTACAAGACGCCGCACCCCCTCTACCACAAGGTCGTCAACCGCCAGACCGTCCTCCACGTCCACGACGAGAAGAACGAAACCAAGGTCGGCGACAAGGTCGAGGTCATGGAAACCCGCCCGCTCAGCCGCCTCAAGCGCTGGCGCGTCGTCTCCGTCATCCAGAAGGGCGTCACCACCGACGCGGTCGCGATTTCCGAAAAGGATGTCGCCGAGCTCGTCCCCACCAAAGTCACGAAGGCCTGAGTGCCCTCATCTCCTCTAATTCTTTCCTCCTAGGAGGCTGCCCGCCATGATCCAACTGCGTTCCATTCTCGAAGTCGCCGACAATACCGGCGCTCGCAAGGCCGCGATGATTAGCAAAAAAGGCCAGATCACCGCCACTGCCGGTGTCGGCGACATCATCACCGTCCACATCAAGCAGAGTGCCACCGAGGCCACCGTGAAGAAGGGCGAGGTCGCCAAGGCCGTCGTCGTCCGTACGAAGGCCCCGGTCCGTCGCGCCGACGGCAGCTACCTCCGCTTCGACAGCAACGCGATCGTCATCATCGACGCGACCAACAACCCGAAGGGCACCCGTATCTTCGGCCCCGTCGCCCGCGAGCTGCGTGCGAAGAACTTCATGAAGATCATCTCGCTCGCTCCGGAGGTCCTCTAACATGGCTACGAAATATCACGTCAAACGTAACGACCAGGTCGTCGTCATCGCCGGCTCCCACAAGGGCAAGGCGGGCAAGATCCTCGAGGTCCTTCCCTCCAAGAACCGCGCCCGCGTCGAGGGCGTCGCGATGATCAAGAAGCACCTCAAGAAGTCGGAGAAGAACCCCCAGGGGGCCATCACCGAACTCGAGGGCTCGGTCCACATCTCCAACCTGATGCTCCAGTCGGTGTTCGACGCGAGCAAGCGCAAGAAGGCCACCGCCTAAGGAGTCCCGATGAATGCGCGCTTGCCAAACCGGCGGCGCGTCTGAGTTAATCGGCTCTTTTCCACTTAAATCACCATCCTCAATCGCTTCCGGGTCGGTAATCCGGTCGCCACCTAAATGAGCTACGTCCCAGTCCTTAAAAAATTCTACACCGAGCAGGTTGCCCCTGAGCTGGTGAAAACCCGCGGCTACAAGAACAAGCACCAGGTGCCGAAGTTGATCAAAATCAACCTCAACACCGGTATCGATGCCGACGCCGACAAGAACCAGATCGCCGACATCGCCCGCGATATGGCCGCCATTGCCGGTCAGAAGCCCCTCCTCAACCGCTCGAAGAAGGCCATCGCCAATTTCAAGCTGAAGCCCAACCAGGTCACCGGTTGCAGCGTCACCCTCCGCGGTCCCGCGATGTGGGAATTCCTCTACCGTCTGCTCTCCGTCGCCCTCCCGACCATCCGCGACTTCCGCGGCGTCCCGAGCAAGCTCGACGGCCAGGGCAACTACAGCCTCGGCGTCACTGACTTCACCATCTTCCCCGAGATCACCGTGGAAAACGTCAAGAAGACCATGGGTCTCGACGTCACCATCGTCACCTCGGCCGAGACCGACGACGAAGGCCGCGAGCTCCTGAAGCTCCTCGGCATGCCTTTCCGCCGCATCGAGGGCCAGAACACCGCGCCCAAGACCACCGCCGCCGCCTGATCTAACTTTCGCCGAACATGCCCAAGACATCCGCCATCCAGCGCAACGAGAAGCGCAAGCGTCTCACCGCCAAGCACGCCGCCGAACGCGCCGAGCTCAAGGCCATCCTCAAGAATCCCGCCACCGCCGACGACGCGTTCTACGCCGCGCAGAAGAAGCTCCAGAAGCTCCCGCGCAATTCTTCGGCCACCCGCATTCGCAACCGTTGCTCCATGAGCGGCCGCCCCCGCGCCTTCATCGGCAAGTTCGGCGTCTCGCGCATCCAGTTCCGTGAGCTTGCCCTCGCTGGCAAGATCCCGGGCGTGACCAAGTCCTCCTGGTAATTTTTCCCGGCCGCGGGGGTATGTGCGCCACCGGCGCATCGGATATGACCCACGGCCACTTCTAAACAACATCCACCATGACCGATCCAATTAGTGATCTCCTCACGCGCCTCCGCAACGCCAGCAAGGCGCGCCTCGATGAGTGCGTGATTCCGCACTCCACCCTCAAGGAGGCGATCGCCGCCATCCTCAAGACCGAGGGCTATATCGCCGACCACTCCAATTCCGTTTCCGCCGCGGGCCACAAGACCCTCGTCGTGAAAATGAAATACGTCGATGGCGCCCCCGCCATCACCGGCATCACCCGCGTGTCCTCCCCGGGCCGCCGTCTCTACTTCGGCTACACCGAAATTCCGCGCGTCCTCAATGGCCTCGGTATCGGCATCCTCTCGACCTCCAAGGGTCTGATGAAAGACGCCGACTGCCGCCGCAACAAGGCCGGTGGCGAACTGATCTGCAACGTTTGGTAAAACCGCCACGTACCATGAGCCGCATCGGCAAACAACCCGTTATCATCCCCGACAAGGTCAAGGTCACCGTCACCGGCGACACCGTCCACGTCGAGGGTCCCAAAGGCAAAGTCTCCAAGCCCTTCGCGCCCGTCGTGAAGATCACCGTCGCTGACAAGAAGGTCACCGTCAGCCCGACCGAGGACGATTCCCGTTTCGCGAAAGCGATGTACGGCACTGTCCGCTCGGTCATCGCCGGCATGGTCAAGGGTGCTTCGGATGGCTACAGCAAGGAGCTCGAAATTCAGGGCGTCGGCTTCAAGGCCAACCTGAAGGGCACCACGCTCGATCTCGCGCTCGGCTATTCCCATCCGATTCTGATGGAAATCCCGGCCGGCATCAAAGTCACCGTGACCGACCAGACCAAGCTCAAGGTCGAAGGGGCTGACAAGCAGCTTGTCGGCGCCGTCACCGCGGAAATCCGCAGCTATTATCCGCCCGAGCCCTACAAGGGCAAGGGTGTCCGCATCGTTGGCGAACGCGTCCGCCGCAAAGAAGGCAAGACTGTCGCCTAATCGTAATTCTCCTTTTCAGGGTCCATCCCATGAGCACCTCTTCCAAGTCCACCCTCCTCCAGAAACGTCGTTGGAGAATCCGCAAAAAGGTCACCGGCACCGCCGCCCGCCCGCGTCTCTGCGTCCGCTTCACCGCGAAGCACGTCTACGCCCAGGCCATCAACGACGAAACCGGCACGACGCTCGTTTTCCTTGGCAGCCTCGATGCCGAACTGCGCAAGCAGAAGCTGAAGGCCAACATCGCCAGCGCCAAGATCCTTGGGGTCGCTTTCGCGATCAAGGCCAAGGCCGCCGGCATCGCTTCGGTCGTCTTCGACCGCAGCGGCGCCCCCTACCATGGTAAAGTTAAAGTCTTCGCCGACGCCGCTCGCGAAGGTGGTCTCCAATTCTAAAAATCAGCATGAGCACCGAATCTACTCCCGCTCCCGAGAGCCCCACGCCAGCCGCTCCTGCTGCTGAAGCAGCCGCCCCAGCCGCCCAGCCCCAGCGCGAGCAGCGCGCCCCCCGCGGTCAAGGCGGCGGCGGCTTCCGCGGCCAGGGTGGCAATCGCGGCCCCGGCGGTCCCGGTGGCAATCGCGGCCCCCGCCGTGACAACCGTGACAAGCCCCAAGAGGGCGACGGTCCCACCATGATTGAGAAGGTCGTCTTCATCAATCGCTGCGCCAAGGTCGTCAAGGGCGGTCGCCGCTTCTCCTTCGCCGCTCTCGCCGTCGTCGGCGACGGCAAGGGCAAGGTCGGCATCGGCTACGGCAAGGCCAACGAAGTTCCGGACGCCATCAAGAAGGGCACCGCCAACGCCCACAAGCACCTCGTCACCGTGAAGCTCAAGGGCGACACGATCCCGCACGATGTGCTCGGTCAGTACGATGGCGGCCGCGTCATGCTCAAGCCCGCTTCCCCCGGTACCGGTCTCATCGCCGGTGGCGGTGTCCGCGCGGTCCTCGAGGCGGCCGGCGTAAAGAACATCCTCACGAAGTCGATGGGTTCCTCGAACCACATCGCCGTCGTGCACGCCACGCTCAACGGCCTCCTCCAGCTCCGCCTCGCCGAAAACATCGCGGCGGTCCGCAAGACGAGCTGAGTTCTCTCTCACTAAAATAGAATCCGAGTTCCACCCCGCCATTGAGCGGGGTGGGGCGACCCTCCCTCAGGAACCATCATGAAACTCCACGAACTTAAGAACGTCAAAGGCGCGATCCATCGCAAGAAGCGCGTCGGTTGCGGCGAAGGCAGCGGCCACGGCAAGACCTCGGGTCGCGGCGGCAAGGGCCAGACGGCCCGCTCCGGCGGCTCCATCCGCCCCGGCTTCGAAGGCGGCCAGATGCCCCTTTACCGCAAGCTCCCGCACCGCGGGTTCAACCAGTTTAATTTCCGCACCGAGATCGCGGTCCTCAACGTCGGCGATCTCGCCACGCTGGACGCTTCCGTCAAGGAAGTCACCGCCGAGACCCTCGCCGCCGCCGGACTCATCCGCGGTGGAGAGAAGGCCGTCAAGATCCTCGGCGACGGCGAACTCACCCGCGCCTTCAAGGTGACGGCCGCGAAGTTCTCCGAGTCCGCCAAGGCCAAGATCGAAAAGGCCGGCGGCCAGGCCGTGGTGGGCTGAGGCCCGCAATTTTGGATTGTCGATTTTGGATTTTCGATTGGCCTAGCGGATCCCGCCTGGGCCTTTCGAAAGAACAGATCGAAAATCGAGAATCAAAAATCGTAAATTCCCTACTGTGTTTTCCGCTTTCACGAACTCCCTGAAGATTCCCGAGCTCCGCTCGCGCATCTTCTACACGTTGTCGCTGCTGTTCGTGGCCCGCGTGGCCGCGCACATCCCGCTCCCGGGCATCAACCCGGCGCCGCTCCAGGCGTTCTTCGGCGACCAGTCGGCCGGAGGCTCGAGCGCGCTCGTTGGTCTCTACAACATGTTCACGGGAGGCGCCCTCATCAAGTGTGCGATCGCGGCGCTCGGCATCATGCCGTACATCAGCGCGTCGATCATCTTTCAGTTGATGACGGCGGTCGTGCCGGCGCTCAGCCGCCTGCAGCAGGAAGGCGATGTCGGTCGTCAGAAGCTGACCCAGTACACCCGTTACGCCACGGTCCTGATCTGTTTGATCCAGGGCACGCTGCTCCTCCTCGCGCTCAACAATCCCACGCAGCTCTTCGCCGGTTACGACGTCGCCAAGTACGGCTCCATCGTCATCGTCAGCAAGTACAGTTTCATTCTCACGTCCGTGATCTTCATGACCGCGGGTACGATGTTGCTGATGTGGCTCGGTGAGCAGATCACGCAGCGCGGCATCGGCAACGGCGTCTCGCTCCTGATCACCGTCGGCATCCTCGCCGACATCCCGGGTGCGGCGGTCGCGACGTACAACCTCTTCTTCAAGCCCGTCGGCACCGGCACGAGCCTCGGGGTTCCCCAAGCCGTGATCATGATCGGTCTCTTTATCGCCGTCACGATGGGTATCATCGCCGTCGTGCAGGGCCAGCGCAAGATCCCGGTCCAGTACGCCAAGCGCGTCGTGGGCAACAAGGTCATGGGCGGCCAGAGCTCGTTCCTCCCTCTGAAGGTGAACTACTCGGGCGTCATGCCCGTCATCTTCGCCAGCGCCATCTTGCTCTTCCCCCAGCAGATCTTCTCCTGGGTCGGCAGCGCCTACAACATCAAGTTCCTGACCGAGATCTCGCAGAATCTCCTTCGCGGTCACTGGTCCTACTACGCCTTCAACATTTCCCTGATCCTGTTCTTCAGCTATTTCTGGGTGTCCGTGATGTTCAAGCCGATCCAGATCGCCGACGATCTGAAGAAGTACGGCGGCTACATCCCCGGCGTTCGCCCCGGCGAGCCGACCGCGCAGTTCCTCGATTTCATCATGACCCGCCTGACCTTGGCCGGTGCGATCTTCCTCACCGTAATCGCGGTCATGCCCGACGTCCTCCTCTTCGAACTCGATGTCCCGCCCCGTATCGCCTACTTTTTCGGCGGCACCGGCATGCTCATCACCGTCGGCGTCATCCTCGACACGATGCGGCAGATCGAGACCTTCCTCCTCCAGCGCCATTACGACGGCTTCCTCAAGAAGGGCCGGATTCGTTCCCGCAGCGCCAACCCGCAGGGCGGCATGACCGGCGAAGCCCTCAGCACCGAAGCGGTGATGAAGCTCGCCATCCCGATGGCCGGCCTGCTGGTCCTCGGTCTCGGAATCTGGGCTTACCGGATGTTCGTCAAATAAGTGCTGGACTTGGGTCGCAATGACCCCCATCAACGACCCTTTCTCTCGTTCTGGCCCTCCCGCCAAAGCGAAGTTCCTTCTCCTCGGTTCACCTGATTTTCGTTCGGAAAGCCTGATGAACCGCGGCCGTTCTTTGAATATTGAGCACGTCTCTCCAGTCCGCCTTGTGCGGCCGGAGATTTCGCGCCGCCCGGTCTCGACCGCGGCGGAGGAAGCTAACACGCTGGCGCTGATGCGCCGCTGGTTCTTCGCGCGCAAACCTGATGCGGGATTCGTTCTAAGCGAATTCCCGGCTACGCTGCTCCAAGCCAAAGTGTTCGATGAATGGCTCGACGCCCGCGATGAAAGCCTGCATGGCGTTCTCGCCGGCCCCGGCTCCAACGAAACCGTTGTCGAACACTACCGCACGCTCGGCCTCATCCTTGAGGCCGGCGACCTTGCCGCATGAGTGACATCCCGATCAAAAACAAAGAGGGCGTCGCCAAAATGCGCGAGGCGTGTGCCATCGCCGCCACGGTGCTTGATCAACTCAAGCCCTTGGTTCGGCCCGGTATCACGACGCAAGACTTGGAAGAGGCCGGCCGCGATTGGATCGCCCGCCTCGGAGCCCGCAGCGCCTGTTATGGCTACCAGCATGGTTCCCGCCGCTATCCGGCGCATACCTGCATCTCGGTGAACGACGAAGTGGTGCATGGCATCCCGTCCTTCAAACGCATCCTCCGCGAAGGTGACATCGTTTCGCTCGACATCGTCGTCTGGAAGGACGGCTACGTCGGCGACAACGCGTTCACCGTCCCCGTCGGCCCCATCGCCCCCGCGATCGAAAAACTCCTCCGCGTCAGTCGCGAGGCCCTCGATCTCGGCATCAAGCAGGCGGTCGTCGGCAACCGCATCAACGACATCTCCCGCGCCATCCAGCAGCACTGCGAAGGCCACGGCTTCAGCCTGGTCCGCGACATGGTCGGCCATGGGGTCGGAGTCGCGATGCACGAGCCCCCCGAGGTGCCGAACTTCGTCCAGAAGGGCCACAGCGACAAGATCAAGGCCGGCATGACGCTCGCGATCGAGCCCATGGTCAACCTCGGAGGCTTCAAGACGAAGACCCTCTCCGACGGCTGGACGGTGGTTTCTTCCGACGGGTCGCCCTCCGCGCACTTCGAACACACGGTCCTCACGACCGACCGCGGCCCCGAGATACTCACGATCCCGCGCCCCGTGCCCGCTCAATCTTCCCTCAAATGATTTTCCGCGGAGCCTTCTCCGCTCCGCCAGCGTCCCTGCCACTCTCATCACATAACTTTTAACCTAACCAACCATGCCACGTCTCCTCGGTGTTGAAATCCCCGCGAAAAAGAAAGTCGCGTACTCCCTCCGTTACATCAACGGCATCGGCCCCACGCGCGCCGACCTGCTCGTCAAAGAGTGCGGCCTGAATCCCGACATGCGGGCCCAGGACCTCACGGAAGAGCAGCTCAACAAGATCCTCCACGTCATCACCGAGCACAAGTGGGTGCTCGAGGGCGACCTTCGCCGCGAAATCGCCGCGAACCTGAAGCGCCTCCAGGCGATCAATTGCTACCGCGGTATCCGCCACCGTCGCGGCCTCCCCGTGCGCGGTCAGCGCACCAGCACCAACGCCCGTACCCGCAAGGGCCCGCGCAAGACCGTTGGTGTCACCAAGGCGAAAGAAGTTTAATCCTTTACTAACATGGCCGAAGAAAAGTCCGCTCCCAAGAAAGAGAAACCCGCGAAGCCCGCCGCCGAAGGCGCGCCCGCTGCTGCTGCCCCCGCCGAAAAGAAGGCCAAGGCTCCCAAGGCTGCCAAGCCCGCCGCTGACGGCGCCGCTCCCGCGGCTCCCGCCGCCGACGGTGCTGCGCCTGCCGCCGCCCCCAAGGCCGCCGCTCCTGCTGACAAGCCCGTCGAGATGATTGGCGGCGTCGCCAAGCAGCCCACGGCCGAAGACCTCCTCAAGGAGGAGCTCGGAACCATCAAGGTCCGCAAGGCCAAGGGTTCCAAGAACGTTGTCTCGGGCTACGCCAACGTGCTCGCCTCGTTCAACAACACCATCGTCTCGATCACCGACCAAAAGGGTCAGGTCATCGCGTGGTCCAGCGCCGGCAAGTGCAACTTCCGCGGTTCCCGCAAGTCCACCGCCTACGCCGCCCAGGTCGTCGCTCAGGATGCCGCCCGCAACGCGATGTCGCACGGTCTCAAAGACGTGCAGATCCGCGTCTCCGGTCCCGGTCTCGGCCGCGACTCCGCCATCCGCGCCCTCCAGGCCATCGGCCTTGAAATCACCTCGATTGTGGACGTGACGCCCATCCCGCACAACGGATGCCGTCCCCGCAAGCGCCGTCGCGTCTAATCGCGCCGCCGCCCAACCTTTAACCATCGTCACTCTTCTACCATGGCTCGTTATACCGGCCCCACTACTCGCATCAGCCGCCGCTTCGGAACTTTCCTCCTTGGCTCCGGCAAAGCCTTCGAACGCCGCAGCTATCCGCCGGGCGTTCACGGCCCCAAGATGCGCCGCAAGCTCTCCGAATACGCCGTCGGCCTCAATGAAAAGCAGAAGCTCCGTTACATCTACGGCCTGCTCGAGCGCCAGTTCCGCCGCGTCTTCGAAAACGCCAAGCGCGAGCGCGGCGTCACCGGCGAACGCTTCCTCCAGCTCCTCGAGACCCGTCTCGACAGCACGGTGTACCTGCTCGGTCTCGCCAAGAGCCGCGCGGCCGCCCGTCAGTTCGTCAATCACGGCCACATCCGCGTCAACGGCCACAAGGTCGACATCGCCAGCTACAATGTGCAGCCCGGCGACGAGATCGAGGTCAAGAACTCGCCCGCGTCCCGTCAGCTCGCCACCCGTTGCCTTGAGGAAAGCCGCATCCGCAACGTCCCCGGCTGGCTCACGATGAATGCCGAGACCTTCAAGGCCACGGTCGTCCGTCTGCCCACGCGCGACGAGATGGAGCAGAACATCAACGAGCAGCTCATCGTTGAGTTCTACTCGCGCTTCTGATCCGCCCTCACACTTTATATTTTTCTCCTAATCGTCAGAGTTCATCACCATGCCCAAACGCCTCGGAAAGTTCGAACTCCCCAGCAAGCTCACCAAAGTCGAGGACGGCGCCACGCCGACCTACGCCAAGTTCATCGCCGAGCCCTTCGAGGCCGGTTATGGCCACACCGTCGGCAACTCCCTCCGCCGTGTCCTCCTCAGCTCCGTTGAAGGTTCTGCGATTTCCTCGATCAAGATCGATGGCGTGAACCACGAGTTCCAGTCCATCGACAACGTCGTCGAGGACGTGACGGACATCGTGCTCAACCTGAAGAAAATCCTCATCGTCTCCACCAAGCGCGAGCCGATCACCCTCCTCATCAAGGCCTCCAAGGCCGGTCCCGTCACCGCCGCCGACATCCAGGCCGACGCCAACATCACGATCATCAACCCCGACCAGCTGATCTGCACCCTCGACACGAAGCGCAACTTCGAGGCCGAGATCGAGATCAAGACCGGCCGTGGCTACTATCCCGGTGTTGAGAACAAGAAGGAAGAGCAGGCCATCGGCGTCATTCCGATCGACTCGCTCTTCTCTCCCGTCCGCCTTGTGAAGTACGCCGTCGAGGCGACCCGCGTCGGCCAGATCACCGACTACGACAAGCTCATCCTCGAGATCTGGACCGATGGCCGCATCACCCCGGACGACGCCCTGAAGCAGTCCGCGTCGATCCTCAAGCATCACCTCGACGTGTTCGATCGCGTCTCCGAGGAGTCCTACGAGTTCGAGAACCAGCAGTCCGAGGTCAGCGAGGAGCAGAACAAGCTCCGCAAGCTCCTCAACATGTCGGTCAACGAAATCGAGCTGTCCGTCCGTGCGGCGAACTGCCTCAACAACGCGAACATCACCACCGTCGGCGAGCTCGCGATGAAGACCGAGCAGGAGATGCTCAAGTATCGCAACTTCGGCAAGAAGTCGCTCAACGAGATCAAGGAAAAGCTCGAAGCCCTCGGCCTGTCCCTCGGCATGAAGTTCGACGAGCGCCTCCTCGACACCAAGAAGGAAGCCTGAGGAATTTTCGATTTTCGAATCGGGATTTTCGATTGGCGTGGGCCAGCGAAAATCCCGGTTTTGTCTTCGATCGAAATTCAAAAATCTAAAATCCATTTCGGTCCTCGCGCCGTCCGCTGCCGCTCCACGCTGCGACCGGATTGCCGATCGGGGACCGCCTAACACCAAAACACAATGCGTCACAACAAACACCACGCCTCCCTCGGCGTCACCGTCGAACATCGTCGCGCGATGATGTCCAACATGGCCGCCTCGCTCATCACGCACGGCCGCATCGAGACCACCCTCGCCAAGGCGAAGGCCCTCCGTCCCTTCGTTGAGAAGGTCATCACCAAGGCCAAGCAGGCCGCGGCGAAGACCGAAAAGAAGGACGCGCTCCACCTCCGCCGCCTCGCCCTGAGCGATGTGCGCGACGAGACCGCGATCACCAAGCTGTTCAACGAGCTCCACAAGGAGTTCACGAACCGCGCCGGCGGCTACACCCGCATCTACAAGCTCGGCCAGCCCCGTCAGGGCGACGCCGCCGAGATGGCGCTGATCGAGTTCGTCAAGGCCGACGATCCGGGCTACAAGAAGTCCAAGGGCAAGAAGTCCGCGAAGGGCAAGAAAGCCAAGGCCGCTCCCGCGACCGAGGCCGCCGCTCCCGCCGCCGAGGCTCCGGCCGCCCCGGCCCCCGAGACCAAGAGCTAAGCGCTCCGGTTAACTTTTAAAGCGACGCGCCGACCCGCAAGGGCCGGCGCGTTTTTTTTGCCCGGTAGCGGCGAGCGCCAGCGAGCCGCGGAAGGCCTGGTAGCCGCGAGCGTGAGCGAGTGGTCGCGAAGCCATCCACTCGCTCACCAGACCGTGTGGAAACTCATTTTCAGCGGTGCCAGTGCAGGCGGCGGAGGTGGGCGTAAGTTTTTATCATCGGGCCGGGGCTGGCAGGTGTCGGAGGAAAGTGCGTAGACGGCGACGGAGCAGGTGCAGGCGGAGCCCCGG
>JAPLTR010000734.1 GCA_026398065.1 Verrucomicrobiota bacterium
AGGCTGCCACCCTCGCCGAACTTCGCACGCTCAAGGACGACACCGATCCCGCCGTCCAGCTTCAGCTCGTCCTGACTCTGGGTGAGGCCGCCGATCCCTCCGCCGACCGTCTCATGGCGGACCTGGTCCGCGCGTTTCCCGCCAACCCGTTTCTCGCGGACGCCGCGGTGAGCGGTCTTGCCACCCGCGAACTCGCCCTCCTCGAGCAACTCACCGCCGACCCCGTGTGGAAGGAGAACACCGCCGCCACCGACCGCCTCCTCGCCCTGCTCACCGCCTGCGTCTTCAACGAAGGCGACGCCGCCCAGGCCACGCGCGCCCTCGATGCCCTCATCGCGACCGCACCGGCCACCCGCCAAACCGCGCGCCTCACCGCATTCGCCGCCGCCGTCGAGCACGGCGCGGCCACCCCGAAACCCAGCGCGAAATTCGCCGCCTTGCTCACGACCCCCGGCGTCCGCGCGCAGGCCGAACGCATCGCCAACACCCTTCTTCTCCCCGCGGACGGCAAGCCCCGCCCCGCCCCCCGCCCGCTCAAGGCCGCCGAAAAGACCCTCTTCGAGCAGGGTGCGATCCTCTTCGGCATGAATTGCGCCGCCTGTCACCAGGCTGACGGCAAGGGCCGCGACGGTCTCGCCCCGCCGCTGGCCGCCTCTGACTGGGCCACCGGCCCCGCCTCGCGTCCCGCGCGCGTCGTGCTCCATGGCCTCACCGGCAAAATCGTGGTGAAGGACCAGACCTTTCAACTCGACATGCCAGCCTTCGGTCTCCTCAAGGATGACCAGCTCGCCGCGATCCTCACCTACGTGCGCCGCTCCTGGGGCAACCGCGCCGAGCCCGTCACGCCCGCGCAAATGCAGGCGATCCGCGCCGCCACCGCCGACCGCCAGCGCGCCTGGACCGCCGAGGAGCTGCTCGCCGTCCCATGAACTCGCTGCGCCGTCACGCTCTCGCGTTCTTCCTACTGACGGCCTCGCTCTCCGCCGCGACTCCCCCGGCCCCGCTCCCGCCGGAACTTGCGCCGTTTTTCCAACCGCCCGCCTCCGCAACTGCGCAACCTGACTCACGCCGCTCCCCGCTCCTTCGCCCCGATGGCTCGCGTATCGCCACCGCCACCGAGTGGGACCGGGAACGCGCTGCGATCCGCGCCCGCTGGTTCGCTCTCCTCGGCCCCTGGCCCGAACTCCTCGCCGCGCCCAAACTCGAAGTGCTCCGCACCGAGTCACGCGAGAATTTCGAACAGCGTTTCGTCCGCCTCGAGCTCGCGCCCGGTCTCACGCAGGACGCGATCCTGCTCGTGCCGCGTGGCCCGGGTCCGTTTCCCGCCGTCGTCGTGCCCTTCTACGATCCGGAGACGAGCGTCGGCCTTCCCCAAACCGCCACTGGCAAAAAAACCAGTCCCCTCCGCGACTTCGGCTACCAGCTCGCGAAGCGCGGTTTTGTCGCGCTCTGCCTCGGTGCCCCGGGTGGCGACGCGTACGCTCCCACCCTAGCGGGCGCGAAGTGCCAGCCTCTCGCGTTTCTGGCGTACCTCGCGGCGAACGCCCACACCGCCCTCACCCGCCTGCCTTCGGTCGACTCCGCCCGCATCGGCATCGTCGGCCATTCCTACGGTGGCAAATGGGCGATGTTCGCTTCCTGCCTCTACGACAAGTTCGCCTGCGCCGTCTGGTCCGACCCTGGCATCGTCTTCGACGAGACGCGCACCAGCATCAACTATCAGGAGCCGTGGTACCTCGGCCTCGACCCGAAGATCACCCGCAAGCGCGGTCTTGTATCCGCCGCGGCTCCCCGCACCGGGGCCTACCGCGATCTCGTCGCGCAGGGTCATGACCTGCATGAACTCCACGCCCTGATGGCCCCGCGCGCGTTTCTCGTCTCCGGCGGCGCCGAGGACACCCCCGCCCGCTGGCCGGCGCTGACGCATGCGATCGCCGTCAACCGTTTCCTCGGTTTCGAGCAACGCGTCGGCATGACCAACCGCCCCGCCCACAACCCCACCGAGGAGTCCAACGCCGCCATCTACCGTTTCTTCGAACATTTCCTGAGGAACGCGGTGCCCGGCCAGCGGCCCTGAACCGCTGCCGGGTCCATCGCATGGCCCTTTCCGTCCGATTCGGTCAACGTCCACCATAGTGGCCCTTGTCTCCCCCGCGTTCGTTTCACCCTGTCATCCCCACGGAGCGTTTTGCGACCTGACCCCCCGCATACTTCCGTCTCGTTCTGACCAACCACCGTACTCCCATGACCAATACCCGACCGCCTGTCCTGTTCCCGTCCGCCGTCCGCAGCGTGCTCCGGATTTTCCTCCTGACGCTCGCCGGCCTGCTCACCGCCGTCTCACTCTCCGCCCAGGCCGCCACCGGCGGCGTCACGGGCCGGATCTTCAATCCGGTTACCAAGGAATATGTCCGTAGCGCCGAGGTGCGCATCGCCGGCACCTCCCTCGTCACCGAAACCGAAAGCGACGGTTCCTTCTCGTTTTCCGCCGTGCCCGCCGGCCCGGTCACGCTCACAGTCACCTACACCGGCTACACCGCCCCCGCCGACACCTTCACGGTCAGTGCGGGCCAGACCGCCGTGCGTGAGATCAATCTCACCAGCACCGGCGCTCCGGTCGCAGGGAAGGGGACCACCGATGAGCCCCTTCAACTTCAGGCCTTCATCGTCTCCAACGAGCGCGAGGGCAATGCCAAGGCCATCATGGATCAGCGCCGCAACATGAACATCTCCACCTCCGTCGCCGCCGACACCTTCGGCGACGTCACCGAGGGCAACGTCGGCGAGTTCCTCAAGTTCATCCCCGGCGTCGATGTGGAGTACGTCGATGGCATCAGCCGCGGTCCCCGCATCGGCGGCATGGACGGCCAGTACGTCGGCGTCACCATGGACGGCGCCGCGGTCGCCAGTGCCGACGCCTTCGCCTCCTACGGCAGCACGATCAACGGCACCACCGGCAGCCAGGCGCGCTCGGTCGGCTTCGAGCAGATGTCCATCACCTCCGTCGAGTCCATCGAGGTCAGCCGCACGCTCAGCGCCGACATGGACGCCAGCTCGCCCGCCGGCTCCATCAACATGAAGACCCGCCGCGCCTTCGACCGCAAGGGCCGCCGCATCGACTGGCAGTTCAGCCTCGGCTTCAACACCCCTGACGCCGCCAAGCTCGGCAAGGTCCGCGGCTGGGATGACAACGAGCGCTACCAGTGGCGCCCCAACTACCAGGTCGACTACTCCGACGTGTTCCTGAACCAGCGCCTCGGCATCCGCCTCAGTCTCAGCAGCTCGAGCAACCGTTCCGAGCAGCAGTACGTCACCAACACCTACAACAAGACGACCACCGCCACCGACCTGCGTCCGATGGTGCTGACGGCCCTCGCCTTCACCGACGGCCCGCGTCTCTCCAGCCGCGCCAACGCCACCCTCACCGCCGACTTCAAGGCCACCAACCGCCTCGTCCTCTCCCTGACGACGATGTTCAACGCCTTCGAGAACAACGCGCACACCAAGACCCTCACCTTCAACGCGGCTGCCAACGGCGTCGCCGCCGCGACGGGCCGCCAGAACGTCCTCGGCGACGGCCTGACCGACATCAGCACCAACGGCCTCGCCGCCAACACCTCGCGCAACCTGACCTACGGCGGCGGCAGCGCGATCAAGCTCACCAACTCCTCCACGATCACGCCGCGTTTCGAATATAAGCTGCCCAACCTCGTGGTCGACGGCGTGGCCAACTACTCCCGCTCGAAGAACGACTATGAAACCTCGAGCCGCGGCACCATCCGCGTCGAGACGCTCAATGCCCTCACCGCCGACTTCCGCGCCACGCGCCCCAGCGCCGATTCCGCCGAGTGGACGGTCGTCCAGACCAGCGGTCCCGACTGGGGCAAGCTCTCCAACTTCGTGAATCCGCGCTCCAACGAGGAGGGCCGCTTCGCCTTCACCGAGATCTACACGGGGGAGACCAACGCCAAGTACACCCTGCCCTTCACCATCCCGACCTCGATCAAGTTCGGCGGCAAGTGGGCCGAGGAAAACCGCAAGTCCGACAACACCACCCCGTATCTGGTCTACAGTTACATCGGGCCGGGCGGCAACATCCTCAACCCCGCCACCGGCGCCATCACGACCACCGGCACCTTCGCCGACTTCGTCTCGCCCCGCGCGTTCAACACCGATATGGGCGGCATCCGCGCGCTCACCATCGCCAACCTCCCGCAGCTGACCAACCGTTCGGCGGTCTCCCTCCTGTACCGCGAACACCCGGAGTACTTCGTCAATGTCGCCACCGCGGAAAACTTCTACACGGCCTACGTCGCCAATCACCGCGACTTCCGTCAGCATGTGACCGCCGGCTACGGCATGGCGGACACCCGCCTCGGCCTGCTCCAGCTCCGCGCCGGACTTCGCTGGGAGCTCACCGAAAGCGCCTCCCGCGAGTTTGACCCGATTCCCGCCACGCAGATGCCCGCCCGGTATCCCGTCTCCGCGACCACGCGCCGCGCCACGACGGTCGAAGGCATGCAGTACCAGTTCTTCTCCAACCCACGCATCACGCGCGAGGGTGACTACGAGAATCTGTTCCCGAGCTTCAGCGCGAAATACAGCATCCGCCCCAACCTTCAGGCGCATCTCGGCTACAGCACCGCCATCGCACGTCCCGCCATCGACGCCCTCTCCGGCCTCTGGGTCATCAACGACGACCCGGCCGTCCTGACCGTCACCGCGCCCAATCCCAACCTCCGCCCCGAGCGCTCGGAAAAGTACGCCGGACGCCTCGCCTACTATTTCGAGCCCGTCGGCAGCTTCAC
>JAPLTR010000013.1 GCA_026398065.1 Verrucomicrobiota bacterium
TGCGAAGATCCCCGACAACGTGCGGCCCGTGCCCACCCGGGTCGAAGGCTCGCGCAACGTCCCGCTGATCCAGGACGCGGTCGCGACCCAGCCGGCGATCGACCCGACGCGCCCGCGTCCGCGACCCAGCATCGTGAAGACGCAGCAGGTGCGCCCGGCAATCCTCGCCGAGCGTCTGGCGGGCACGGCGAACATCGGCCCGACGGCGGTGGACGCGCGGTGGAGCGCGTACGGCGCCTATCTGCAGAAGATGATCGAGGCGGTGCAGATCCAGTGGGAGCACCTGCTGACGGAGAGCAAAGTTTACCCGACCTCGGGCAGCACGGTGACGGTGAAGTTCATCATGGATTCCGAGGGAAAGATCTCCCGGATCGTGAACCTCGACAGCACCGCCAACGACGCGGCGTCGCGGGCCTGCGTGAGCGCGATCACCGACCGCGCGCCCTACGGCCTCTGGACGGACGACATGAAGGCGGTGCTCGGCGACCAGCAGGAGATGACGT
This sequence comes from Verrucomicrobiota bacterium, assembly GCA_026398065.1. Classification (GTDB taxonomy): domain Bacteria; phylum Verrucomicrobiota; class Verrucomicrobiia; order Opitutales; family Opitutaceae; genus GAS368. The sequence continues at coordinate 504 of JAPLTR010000013.1, forward strand.
TCACGTTTTACTATCAGTGAGCGTGCCGGCCGAGATTTTTTGGACGACGCTCCCGCTGGGGCGAGAGGTGAAGCTGCTGGCCCACGACGCCAACGGGGTCGCGGCGCTGGGCAAGCCGGCCGGCGTGCTGTCCCACCCGAACGAGGCCGGGGACGAGCCGCGCTCCGTGCTGACGGCCGCCTACGTTTTCGATGATGAAGTGTACGAGTGGGCGGGCGCCGACGGCACGGTGCAGCGGCTCTGGCTGCTCAACCGTTTGGATTCGGCGACGTCGGGCGTGATCCTCGCGGCGGCCGACGGGGCGCTGGACGCGGCCATCCGCGCGCAGTTCAAACGGAAGCAGGTGCGGAAGATCTACCACGCGCTGGTGTTCGGCGCGCCGCGGCAGCCGATGGAGATGTGGAAGGACCTGCTCGCAGTGGAGAAGCGCGCCGGAAAGATCCGCACGGCGACCGTCTCCGGGCATGTGCCCGCGGAGAGCCGCATGAGCGTGTTGCGCACGGGGCACAAGGAGCCGCGGCTGTCGCTGCTGCGGCTGGAGCCGCGCACGGGGCGGAGCCACCAGCTGCGCGTGCAGTGTGCGAAGCGGCAGCTGCCGATCGTCGGCGACCAGACGTACGGCGACTTCGCTCGCAACCGGGCCTTCGCGAAGCAGGCGGGGACGAAACGGCTTTTCCTGCACTCGATGGAAACGAGTTTCGAGTACGAATGGCAGGGCAAGCCATGGAAGTTTGCGGCGCGGGCGCCCGTGCCCCCGGAGTTCGAGAAGTTCCTTTGACAGGTGACGGGGAATGCGCGGAATGGCGCGTTCCACGCCCGCCATGATCCTCCCGAAAACCAACCGCCTCAGTCCCGAACAGCTCGCCGAAGTCACTGCGATCGTCGGTGAGTTTGGCTGCAAGATTCAGCCGATCGTGGGCGCCGTGCGGACGATCTACGCCATCGTGGGCGACGAGCGCGACGAGCTGATGATCAACCGGCTCGAGGGCTTGAACTACGTGGACCGGATCGACCGCATCCAGTCGCCCTTCAAGCT
>JAPLTR010000360.1 GCA_026398065.1 Verrucomicrobiota bacterium
CGGCGGGTGCGGGCTTTGACGCCGCCCGGCTCGGCCGGCTCGATGCCGTGATCCAGGCGCAGGTGGACCAGAAGAAGATCGCGGGCGTGGTGATGTACATCGCGCGTGACGGCAAGGAGGTGCGGCACCGCGGCTATGGGATGCGCGACCTCGAGGCAGGCAAGCCGATGGCGACCGACGCCATTTTCCGGATCGCCTCGATGAGCAAGGCCGTGACGACGACGGCGGTGATGATGCTCTATGAGGAGGGCAAGCTGATGCTCCACGACCCGGTGTCGAAATATATCCCGGAGTTCAAAAACTCGATGGTGGCGGTGCCGGCCCCGGAGGGCAGCGCGGAAAAATTTGTCACGGTGAAGGCCAAGCGGCCGATCCAGATCCGCGACCTGCTCACCCACACCGCGGGCCTCACCTACGGCAGCGGACCGGCGGCGGAACTATACAACAAGGCGAAGCTCAACACCTGGTATTTTGCGAACAAGGACGCGACGATCGGCGAGGAGATCAAAAAACTGGCGGCGCTGCCGCTCAACGGCCAGCCGGGCGAGACCTTCCAGTACGGCTATTCGACGGACGTCCTCGGCTATCTCGTCGAGGTGGTCTCGGGCATGCCGCTGGACAAGTTTTTTGCCGAGCGGATCTTCGGCCCCCTGAAGATGGTCGATTCGTGCTTCTTCCTGCCGCCCGAGAAGGCCTCGCGCCTCGCGCCCGTGTATGGCGTGGACAAGGGCGTGCTCGGACTGGGCGATCAGGGCGACTACGTGACCGGGCCGCGCAAATGTTTCTCGGGCGGCGCGGGCGTGCTCTCGACCGCGGCGGACTACGGACGGCTGCTCCAGATGTTTCTGAATGAAGGCCAGCTCGACGGTGTGCGGCTCCTCTCGCCGAAGACGGTCGAGCTAATGCGCTCGAACCACACGGGCACGAAGTACGCGCAGGACACCGGGGCCTTCGGCCTCGGTTTCTGGGTGATGCCGGACGTTGGTTTTTACGGCGAACTCGGCAGCGTCGGCTCATTCGGCTGGGGCAGCGCGTACTTCCCGCAGTACCTTGTCGATCCGAAGGAAAAGATCGTTGCGCTGATGATGACGCAGCTGCGCCCGACCGGCGGCAACGATCTGAATCAGAAGTTCAAGGTGCTGATGTATCAGGCGCTGGTGAAGTGAGGAGGTCAACCTCACGTGTCGTGTTCGATTTCCACGATCACGACACGTTTGGCGGGCGCATCCGTCCAATAGCTTATGACGTAGCCTTCGGTGATCACGTGAGAAATCGACCGACCTTCCGCGTCCGGTAGCACGTAGTCGGATTCAGCGAAGGGGCTGGCAGCCACCGCGTAGGTAATATCCAGAATCTTCCTTCTCAGCCGCTTGGTCTGCGCAACGACGAACTCGCTCGCTTCTTCCTCAAAAACGACCCGGAAGCGCCGAAGCTCATTCACGGGCAATTCGCTCTTCGAGGGCCTCAGCCGTCACAAAATGTCCGGCCTGAACCGCGCGGATTTTTTTGGCGGTGGTACGCCTCCACTCTGGAGTGCTGTGACGCAGGCGCACCAGATAGGTCTGCAGCTCCTTCAATTCACGCGGCTTGAGCTGCTTCATTTGATGTTTGATCGCGAGAAGCGTCATGACCCGATCACGATGTTGGAACACTGTTTAGTCGTCAAGTGGCCTGCACGGCGACCGCGCCGAGGGCGGACAGTAGCCAGAGGGTGCGGCGGGAGGCTTCGTTTTTCATCCAGGTGTTTTTCCAGGTCGCGGGCGCGAGCTTGGTCTGGGCGAGGGCTCGGAGGGTGTCTACTTGAGCGATGGTCAGAGGGAGATCGACGCGGAGGTCAAAGGTCGGGCAACGGAGGGTCGCGGTAACGGGGCGACGCGCTTTGGGAGTGGAGAAGCGCACGGAGAAGAAGCCGGTCCAGCAGAGGGCGGGGGCGGATGGGCGGGGGGCGAGGACGTCGAGACCACCGGCGGGCGCGCGGCGCAGGAGGATGCGGTGGAAGCCGGCGGGGCGGGCCTGATCGAAGGTCGCGGCGAGATCGGCGGGGCTGGCGGGGAAGAGCTCGCGGTGGTGGGCGCGCTCCATCGTGAGGCGCAGCGCCATGGGGTGGACGGCGGTGCCGGCGATTTCCCAGCCGCAGCGGTTGGCCTCGGCGCGCCATTGGGCGAGGGGCCAGTTGTTGAAATGGGGGCCGCAGATGTCGCCGCCGAGATAGCTGGCGGACATCGTGGAGAGTTCGCCAAGGTCGTCGTCGTGGAGCGAATCCCAGAGGCCGAGCAGCGTGCGCAGGCGGCGCTCGTCCTTCAGTTCGTCGACCGCGAGGCCGAAGCTCGCGAGCCAGGGGCGGAGACGCGTCGCGGGGTGCGCCTCGCCGTTGACGCCGAGATAGAGCGCGCCATCGGGACGCAGGCAGGCGGCGAGGTGACGCAGCACGCGACCGGGCTGCGGCAGGTAGCTGAGGACGCCGTGGCAGGTGATGAGGTCGAAGTCGCCGCCGGTGAGGCGCGCGAGCCCGGGGTCGGTCAGATCGGCGGTGAGGAAGGTGATCGGGCGGACCAGGCGCTCGGCGCGCTGCACGCGACGGGCGACGGCGATGGTGCGCGGACTGAAATCGACGGCTACGATCTCGGCGTCGGGCCACTCGCGGCGAACGGCGAAGGCCTCGGTGCCGGTGCCGCAGCCGGCGACGAGCACGCGCTGGGGGGCGGGACGCCCGGGGCGACCGATGGCCTGCATCCAGCCGAGGGGCGGCAGGGTGCCGCCTCCGCTCACGATCTTTTTCGGATCAGTGTTGGGATAGGGACGGCGCTCGTAGTTGCGTTTGGTTTGGTCCGCGGAGGTCAAGGGGGCATTGATTGAGGTGATGTGGCGGGGGTCAACTGCGGGGATGGGAATTGGTTTTGGAGGTGAGGCTCGATCGTAGGGCGTCCGGCTTGCGGACGCCTTCCGGGTGGACGGGCGAAGGCGTCTGCAAGACAGACGCCCTACCAATGCGGACGGGTCGGACGGCGTGGTATCTTAATTTTAGATACAAAAAAGCACGGGCGCGACAGCCCGTGCTTTGAAGTGAGGGGAGGGGTGCTGAATTACTTCGCGAACATCTTGTCCCCGGCGTTGCCGCCGCTGAGGACGTAGG
>JAPLTR010000087.1 GCA_026398065.1 Verrucomicrobiota bacterium
CACCACCCCGGCGGTGGCGTCGGCACCGTAGATCGCGCTCGCCCCGTCGCGCAGAATCTCCACCCGCTCAACGGCGGCCAGCGGGAGGTTGTTGACGTTGACGAACACCAGTCCGCCCAGGGGCAGGCTGTAATAGGGCAGCCGGCGGCCGTTCAGGAGCGTGAGCGTGTTCTGGCCGCCGAGACCGCGGAGATTGATGCTGCTCGCCGCGCCGCGCACGCGCCCGCCGTCCTGGGTTTCATAGGCGCTGAGCGCGCCCAGCGCCGGCACGCGCTGCATCAGTTCGAGCGGGGTCGCCAGGGCGCCCGACTCCACGTCGGTCGCCGCCACGCTCGTGACGGGCTGGATCCGCTCGCTTTCGGTGCGCCGGAAATTCGATCCCGTCACGACGAAGGCCTCGGTCTTGACGATCTCCTCCGCCGCGGCGGACCGGCGGTCTTGCGCCGGCAAGAAAGACGGGAGGGAAAGAGCCGCAGCCACGATCAGCCACACTCGCTGGGAGGGAAGGTTCATGCCGGAGAACGTCAGAAACCCAAATTCTCCGATCAACCCGCGTGGGTTACATTTGGATGAACTCTTCCCCGGCCCCACCGTCGCAGGCCGCGCCCGACCGTGCGCTTACTCCGCCTTCTCCCCCGCCCGCAGCGCCGCCAGATCCGGGTCCTCCCGCGCCGCCAGCTTGAACTGCGGGTCCATCCGGCAGGCCCGCGCGAGCCGTGCCTTCGCGCTCTCCAGCGCCCCGAGCAGCGAGTCGTAGCACGCGAGATTGTAGTGCAGCACCGCGCTGGTCTCGCCATGGTGCGCTTCGGCCTCGCGCAGCACCGCCTTCGCCTCCGCCACGTGGTTCAGCTCGCGCAGCGCGTAGGCCCAGCCGATCCACGCGTTCTCCACGTCGGGGTGCGCCCGCGCCAGCTCGCGCGCGATGACGATCGTCTTCGTCCACTGTTTCTGCGCCAGGTGAAAGTCCACCCGCACCGACCGCACCACCGGGAGCAACTGGTCCGACGCCGCGATCGCCTCCAGCTCCGACGCCGCGTCGTCAAACATCCCGAGCCCGATGTAGCCGAGCGCGTACTCGACCCGCCGGGCGGTCTCGCGTCGCACCTTCATTGCCCGCCGCCCCTCGTTGGCTCCGTTTGGTTTCGCGCCGCTTCGCCCGGAAAATTCATCCCGGTATCGAATCGCGGATCCGTCTTCGCGGCGACCTCATTCCACCCCGTTTCTGTTTCAATGGAGCTTGGCCCTTGGAGTTTGGAGTTTTTCACACCCTCGCCGTCTTGTCCGCCAGCTCCCGCTCCTTCTCCGCGCGGTTTTTCAACGCATACGCCATGTAGATCACGACCCCGAGGTTCGCCACCAGCACGCCGACCTTCAGCCAGGTGAACCGGTGCCAAATGTGATAGATCTCCACCGGCACGTAGAGCCCGCCACCGACGAGCGCGAGCCACTCCGCCCAAGTCTTGCCTTTCCACAGTCCGTACGCCTCGGCCAACCGCACGATCGCATACGCGCCCGCTCCGGCCGCGAGCATCAGGAGCCGCGTGTCCGTCACATTCGCCGCCGCGTCGATGAAGATCCGCGGGTACTTGCTGGCCGGATTCAGGTGGCTGAAATGCACCAGCCGCTCCGCGAGCTCCTCCACGTCGCGGTGCAGCAGCCCGAGAAACCCGAGGCCGGCCCCGAGCACGAGCAGCCCCTTCGCCGCCTCGAAGAGGGCGACGGCCCGCATGCCGTCGAGCAGCGGTTTCTTCAGCAGCGGTTTGCGTGGCATCTCCTCCACTCAATGCCGCGCCCTCCGTGGCGCAAGCTCCCCCGGCCTGTGAATCTCGCTCCCGTTTGTAATTGCCTGCCGTCCGCGCGGCGGCCCCGGCGGTCACAGCGTCCGCTCAAACCACGCCACCGTCACCTCCACCACCCGTTTCGCGTGGCCCAGCTCGGGCTGAAACACGTTGAAAATGTGGTCCGCCCCGCCGA
>JAPLTR010000752.1:0-5418 GCA_026398065.1 Verrucomicrobiota bacterium
CCGCCGTCGGGAATCGTGCTCGCCCAGTCCCTCGGACTGACAGAAGTTCGGGTTCTTGCGATCGACGGCGTGTGCTCCGAGCCCATTGTTGCGATCGAGATCGGAGCGCTCATGCTGTCGGCCGGACGCTGCGAACGGGTCATCATCTCAGCCGCGGCCGACTTCCTTGGCGTTATCGACCCTAAAGATGTGGCGACTGTCGGCCTGTTCGGTGCAGGAGCAGGAGCGATGGTGTTGACTCTTCCTTCTAATGGCGAAAAGCCAACCCGTATTCACGGCCTGCGATGGCAAACACACACTGAGTACGCCGATCTGGGTCGAATTCCGATCCACGGTTACGAGTCGGGGTCCGCCGGGGTGCAGATCAGTGTCGGGTTCTATGAGATGGATGGTCAGGGGCTAGCGCGCGCTGCACTAAGGGTCCTCCCTGGCGTTCTGGGCACCGTGCTCAAAGAGTCACAATGGCGGCGCGAAGAAATTGGCCTCGTCATCGCTCATCAGCCGAACGCCAAGCTGCTCGATATCGGCGTGAGGGCATTGCGGCTTGACCCGAAAACCGTTCCTATGCCTGTTCGTCACCTCGGAAATATGGGGCCTGCAAGTCTACTGGTGAACCTGTCGCTCGCCAAGGAGCAGGGGCTACTCATACCCGAGCTGAAGGTCCTGTTGTTGGCGTTCGGTTTGGGATTCTCCTGCGGTGCAGCGGCGGTCGAGTGGTGAAGGCCGGTGGGTCGTTATGAACCCGATCGTGATTGTTGGCGGCGGTATCGGGGGTTTGGCGAGCGCGCTTGCGCTTGCCCACTTGGGGTACCAATCGATCGTCCTCGAATCACGCCCGCCATCCGCGCATATCGACCGGGGCGATGTTCTTCACGCCGGAGTGCTGCCGCTGCTGTCTCGGTGGGGAGCTGACCGCGACATCGCTGCGCACAACCCGTTTCAGTTTCACCGGTTTCGCATCGCGAGCGGTAACGGTAGAATCCTTCTAGACGCCGACACGCGGGAGATACTCGGTGACAATCATTGTTTTACGTCGCTTCGTCATCCCAATATAACCGCGGCGTTGCGGTCTGCAGCTCATCGAACGGGGTTGGTAGACGTCGTTAATGGTGTGCGGTGTGTCGAGCTGCTAGGCTCCGGCGGGCGGATTTCGGAGGTCCACACGGCAACCGCTACATATCCATCGTCGCTGGCCATCATCGCAAGTGGCGCGAGATCTCGCTTTGCAAGGCGGTACTTTGGTGCGCCGAATGTGTATCGCTACGCCACAGCGTTCTATAACGCGTGCGTTCGGACCGTCGACGGCTACGGCGACTGTGGCTTCTACATTCTGAGCGACGATGGAGCCATGGTGCTAGTGCCACTGCCCGAAGGCTTGCAACGCATCGGTATCCAGGTACGTTCGTCGCAGCTCAACCAGGTGGCTGCGCCTGACTTCCTCCGTGAGACAATTGCGGCCCGGTTCAGACCACTCGCTGGGGTGCCGCTCGAACTGGTCGAACGGCCGCACACATACCGCCTTTACAGGGCCGTCAACGATTGGTGGAGTAGGCCCGGTGCGATCCTGTTAGGAGACGCTGCCCGACAGGTTCATCCGGTCGGTGGCCAGGGCATGAATCTCGCTATTCGCGATGCCGATGTCCTGGCAGGATGCCTTAACGCGGCGGGTTGCCCCCGGGCGGCGACCCGCATAGATCATGCAATCGCCTCTTACGGTGCTCAGCGTCAGCGCAGCGTACGGCCCACTTTGAGGCGCACCCACCTGCTTGGTGTTGCCGCCGAACGAGCGCCAACAGCAGCGTCTATGGCAGCAGTCCAGCTAGCCGGAAGGATCATGCCGGTCAAGCGAAACCTGCTGCGAGCCATGATGGATGTCCGGTAGCCGAAAGGGACGAGTCCTCAGTGAAGTCAAGCCAACCATCGTTGGTCGCCGCCGCGCAGCAGGCCCAACAGCAACTCGACAGTGCCATGACTACCAGCCGCAGCCGACGCTTGTTTTCACGCGGTGACGGGCAGACGGTCATCCTGATCCCCACCTTCGCCGAGCTGGGGTTCGTGTACGCGCCGCTAGCCGATGCGTTGCCGGATGGCTGGCGAGTCGTGTTGTACACACCCGCGGTCTCTGCACATGAGGTGTTTGGCCCGCCCCAACGGGCCGAGGAGCTCGCACAGATCCTCGATGACCTCGGAGTCGACGCCGCGCATCTTGTTGGCTGGAGCGACGCCGGGGCGGTCGTTAGCGAGTTCACCCGGCGCTGGCCAGATCGAGTCCGCAGCCGGGTCTATCTGGGCACACCATCGACGTATGTCATGCCACGTGGCATGCGCTTGCTATCGGCACTCTATGCGCGGTCTGAGCTGTACCGGGTGACCCCGGACGCGGTCGCCGCCTTTCTGGTGGCGTTGCTGATGGGTGGCAGAGCGATGCCCACACGGCAATTGTTCCCGCGCATTCGCGCCCTGGGTGCTGTCGCGAGATATCTGAAGTTCAGTATCCTGCCATGCCTGCGATACCCGAACTCGGTAGCCGGCACCTGCCCCACGCTGGTTGCAGGTGGTGAAACGGACCGCTTCGTCAGTCTGGAGCAAATGACGCAACTAGCTCGGGCGACTGGCGGGCGTTTCGTGCTCGTTCCCGGCGGCGATCACTTCCTCCCGTGGACATCCTCACACCATGTCACTCAGGTGGTCTGGGCGTTTCTGGAGGAGGCTGCATGAGGGATTTGGCTGCGTCCGGCAGATATCTCGCCTCTTCCTGCATGTGCGCGTGTAGCGCAGACAAGTCCACGACCTTGCTAATAAGCCAGTCCATCACCTGCCCGGCGATCGCGCTGCGCCAGCCCAGCTCCACCACCGCCTCCAACCGCGCGCGTCCGCCGCTCACGGGTTCAATACAAAAGTATCCACTGCCCAGCCGCAGTAGCGCTAACGGTCGGCGAGGCGTGAACTCTACGTACCTGTCTTCGACGGATTTTGACACTACACAACTGAATCGTACGGTGCGTCGCCCCAGACGCTCCTTGAATATCATTGCTTGTCCGACTCCCGTCGGTCCGAGCGGCGCCTTTAATTGGCGAAAGTCAAGGTGATCGCGAGGATGCCAGCGAAGATAGGCGTCATGATCAAGGGTGGTGAGGAACCGCCACACCTCGGCCGGCGTGCATGGAATGACAGAGACTTCGCGCACGGTCTTCATCCGGCGATTATACTGGCGCTTGGGCTGCGGTTGAACTTGTGTCTGGAAACCTGAGGAAATCTGATGGAAAAGCTACGCAGCTGGGCTGATCGGCAGGTGGGTGTGATGCTCGCCGACTACTTCCCCAAACCGCTGACGGTCCTTGACCGCGACATCAGCCTTGGCATCGTCCAGGCCACGTTTGACTACGCAGTCCGGTTCGGGTTTTCTCGGATAAAGGCCGCTGACATTCTCGTGCTCGACGAATCTGGTGCAGTGACGGTGCACGCACGCAGTCCATGGTTGACCGGTCGGTGCATTTATCGCCTGCCGATCGGCGTCGTTACCACTCTCCTCGGGATGCGACACCGGCCCTCCGAGTGGATACGAAACGACCTTCAATCTAGGCTCCGCGAGTTTGCCGCACTTCTTGGCGGTCATTTGGCCGAGGTTTCAGACGCGGATCTCGTCGCCCTGATTCAGCATGGTGTCGCCTTGCGCGAGGCAATGTTCGCGTCCCGCAGGCGGCACTTCCTGCCCAGTTTCACGATCAAGATCGTTGCCGATCAGCTGACGCGTTCTTTGCCTAATCTCACTCATGCGGGCGATCTAACTGGACAGGATAATCCGACTGCTGTGTTCCGGCGGGATCTACAGCGTTTGGCTCTGATCTGGCAGCAGGTCGTTGATGGTGGCGCCAGCGCAGATGAACTCGACCGGGCCACCGCCACGTTCATGGCCACCCACGGCGGCCGGGGGCAGACCTTCATCCCCCTAGTCAGCGATCCCGTGTGGGACACCCACCCCGGAGACCTTCTGGCTGTGCTGCCAGCACTGGCCTTGTCGGACTCCCATGTGCCCGCAATGCCGAACCCGCTACCTGCCACTAAACGCGGCGGGGCACTGTCCCGTCGCTTGTCCGAGATCTCCATCGAACGCGACTGGATGGCATTTGGTTACGAGCAGGCGACACGTGTCATGCGCAACCCGGTCCGCGTGCTTGGTGCCCGGTGGACAGAAGCGGATCTACTGAAGAACCCAGACGACGTGATGCATCTGCGTCTTATCGAAATCGAACATATCCTTGCCACGGGCACACCTCCAGACCCGGACCTCATCGCCGCCCGCCGTTCTGCGTTCACTCGGCCACCGCCCACATCGGCGACGCTCACGGCGTCAGGTGAAGATCTGCACGGAGTCTCGGCGGCACCGGGCAGTTTCACAGGCGTCGCTCGAGTTGTGACGTCACCAACCGACTTCGCCAGCTTGCAGCGCGGCGAAATCCTGGTGTGTCAGATGACATCACCCGCCTGGCTTCCCCTCTTAATGGTGGCTGGCGCAGTAGTCTCCGATCTCGGCGGCATCCTGTCACACGCCGCCATCGTGGCCCGCGAGTTCGGTATCCCTGCCGTCACCGGCACCGGCGACGCTACCGTTCGGCTGATCTCAGGCGTTACCTATGAGGTGGATGGCGATGCCGGAATCGTACGCCCACACATTGCGGACTTATAATGCGCTACTCTACTGCATGGTATCCATCGCACGCTTTGGTCTGTACGCGCCCTCGATGCCAGATCCTTACTAACGCTAGCCAGATAAGATACGACGTCTATGTATGATGATCACAGTGCGGTGACCTCGCAGTACGGAGATTGTTCTCGCAACAGTAGTCGAAAGCAATGAGTCGGGCCTTAGTCAGGTGCGGTCGCGGCATGGTTGGAAACAGGTGATGCTCAATACGCGGACAAGCGGTGCGGCGTTGGTCGGATGGACCCGGCAGTATGCAACAGCTTCGTCGATTATGGCGTGAATCTGAGCAGTTGCAATGCGAGCTCGGTGTCGCGTTGGGGTCGGCAGCCGATATGGTGCACGAATAGGACTAGTAGAGCGGCAGTCAATCCTGCAGGATTCGATCAAGCGGCTTTCAAGTCTTTGGCCCGCTCGCCGAGGTCTCGGCCGAGTACTGATCGCCGATTATTCGTAGAGCTGATCGCCGGCACTCGTTGTCTAAATTCACAACGGCATCCTGGGACATTTGCCCCGGTGTGGGCGGCTTCGGCTATATGTCCCGCGGACCCTGCGACGTGCTGCTTTGTGAAGAGCGGCCGCAGCACTCTGCGTCGAAGCAGCCACTCTTCACGAGGCGCGTTGGCCAAACTGTCGCCGAACCAGCGGCGGGCTGACGTTCATCCGGCCGGCGATCCGCTGGGCAACGGCGCTGACCTGTTCGGCACCGTGGGCCG
>JAPLTR010000752.1:5427-8064 GCA_026398065.1 Verrucomicrobiota bacterium
GTGGGCCGCGCCGTGGACTACGCGGTGGTCGGCACGACGACCATCGCGCGCATCCAGTTGGGCGCGATCGTGGTCGGACACCTCGTGGCTACGGGTGACCGCACACGATCGCTCGTTGCGGATGCTCCCGGCGCAGATCGCGCCACCCGCGTGCAGTACCCGTTGCTCGGCGCGATGGTGTCACTGACCTGCGGGGCGGTGGGCCTGGTGTTCGCGCCGTAGGTCGTGATCGGCGGGCGGGCGTGCAGCCAGCTTCGTGACTGCGACGTCGGCCGGTCGCCGGGCGGGAGGAGCCCGCGCAGGTAGCGTCGAGGTATGGGCTCAGCCGAGGGGAACACGCCGGCCGGGTCGGGCCGGTTCGACGCGCGGTGCTACCCGCCCGGGTCGAACCAGCCGGCTCCGACGTATCCGCCGAACCCACCGCTCGGGCATCCGGACCCGCAGGCCCACGGCAGACCCGGGCCGGTCGCCGGCGCACCGCCGCCCGCCGGGTTGGACACGCGGCCACCCGGGCGACCGCAGCGCCGCCATCGCCGAGCTGGTGTTCCTCGGCGTCTCGGCCCTGGTCGCCCCGCTTATTGCAGGGGAGAACCCGAGCGCGGTCGCGCTGGGCACGGCCCTCGCGGTCCCGACCGTGCTCGCCGCGGCTTTAGCGCTGCTCATCACCCGGCTGCGCGGCAACGGTCCTCAGGCCGACCTCGGCCTGGTGTGGTCGAGGCGCGACCTCGAGATCGGCCTGGCGTTCGGGGTCGGGGGCCTGGTCCTCGGGCTCGTCGCGACCGCTGTGTTCGTCGCGATCGTCGGGCCGGACGTGACGTCTGCGGTAGGCGACCTCTTCGGCGGTCAGCGCGCCGCACCCGCCGCCGCCGTGCTGATCATGCTGATCGTCGTATTTGTGGCGCCGGTCTGCGAGGAGATCCTCTACCGCGGCATGCTGTGGGGTGCGCTGGAGAAGCTGGGCGCGGGGCGCTGGGTGGCCTTCGGTCTCGTGACGGTGATCTTCTCGTTGGCGCACTTCGAGATCACCCGCATGCCGCTGCTGCTGGTCATCTCGATCCCTCTCGGCCTCGCCCGGCTGTACACCGGGCGGTTGCTGGCCAGCATCGTGGCCCATCAGATCAACAATCTGTTGCCCGAGATCGCGCTGTATCTCCTACTGACCGGCGCCGTTCCGGTGTGACACCGATCCGTGGTGCAGCGCATCGGTGCGCACCAGTACCACTCCGGTCAGGTCGCCGAGCCGCGTGGCTCTGGGGCACGGCAGCCGCTGGAGCTCACCGATCCCGGGCTCACCCAGGAACGCGCCCGCGACGCAGCTCGGCCTGTCCACCTCGGGGATGAAGTCGCGCGTGCAGCGCGGCCGTCGCATGCTCCGGGAGGAGGTCAGCCGTTGGTGCCAGGTCACCCTCGACAGCCGCGGCGGGCTGGGCGACGTCGTCGGTACCGAATCGACACCTTCTACGCTGAGTAGATGCCCCAGCAGTCGGCTGTGTCCTCTCTGGCCGGAGAACGGCGGCCCGGCGTGTGGCCGGTCGTCGTCGTGGGCTCGGTGGCGGGCCTGCTCGTGGCGGGAGGGATCGCCGGGGCATCCGGCCTGTCGATCAGCGCGGCGCTCGGGCTCCCCGACCCCGGCGCCCTCACGGCCCTCGGCCTTCCGATCGTGCGTGTCGTGGCCGACATCGCGGCCGCGTTGACGGTCGGCTGCCTGCTGTTGGCGTCGGTTCTGGTGCCGCCGCAGGCGAACGGGTATCTCGACGTCGCCGGCTACCGGTCCGTTCGCGTCGCGGCGGCCTGCGCCGGGGTCTGGGCCGGCGCCGCGCTGCTCATGGTGCCGTTGACGGTGTCCGAGGCAGTGGGTCGTCCCCTGCAGGACGTGCTTGCACCGGCGCCGTTGCTGGCCGCGGTCCCGCTGCTGTCCACCTCCGGCGCATGGTTGTTGACGGCCGTCGTGGCACTGCTCGTCGCCTCCGGTTGCAGGGCGGTGCTGAGCTGGGGCTGGTCGACGGTCCTGCTCGTGGTGGCCATCGCGGGTCTGCTGCCGGTGGCGGCTTCGGGACATTCCGCGGTGGGCGGATCCCACGACCTCGCCACCGACAGCCTGATGGTGCACGTCGCCGCGGCCGCTCTCTGGGTCGGCGGGCTCGTCGCCGTGCTCGCCCTCGCCGTCTCGCCGGCATCCGGGCGGCTCACCACCGCGCTCCCGCGGTTCTCCACCATCGCGTTGTGGTGCTGGGCGCTGATGGCGGTGTCCGGTGTGGTGAGCCTCGCGGTGCGGGTCCCGCTCACCGCCGACTCCCTGCTCGCGGCGTACGGGTCGCTCGCCGCGGCGAAGATCGGCGCGCTCCTGATACTCGGGATGATCGGGCATGCTCACTGGTGCACCCTCCTTGTGTCCGAGTCGGATCGTTGATCCAGGATTCGGGCGCACCTGAGGTCCCCACCGGGCCATCGCCCTGCTCGCTCGACCGGAGAGGTCCGCGATGAGTTCTGCGAGGTCCGGTGGCCCAGGACGCGCCGACTGGCTACAGGGCTGTGCACCGCCGAGTGCCGATCAGTGAGCGACCGGCTGCCGCGTCCCGGGACCACCGGGTGTCTTCCCACTGCGCCAACAGCGAGGAGACAACGATGAGTGTAACC
>JAPLTR010000458.1 GCA_026398065.1 Verrucomicrobiota bacterium
CGGAGTCCTGACCAAGGGCTGGAAGCCGAAGGTCAACCACGACCTCATCGCGCTCACCAAGCGCGCCCTCGCCAAGCACCCCACCCGCAAGCTCGTCTACGTACCCGGCCACGCCGGAGTTCCCCTCAACGAGCGCGCCGACGAGCTAGCCCGCGAAGCCATCCGCGTGAGCGGAGAGCAGAAGCTCGTCCTCAAGGCGTAGAGCTCCGCCCGCGAGCCTCGAGCACGGCCAGCAGAACGAGTACGAGGGGGAGCGAAGCGACCCCCCAACGTGAAAGCGCCAAAAGGCTGAGGCGAAGTTCCAGCGGCGCGTCCGCTAGGGAGGAGCGCGCGGAGCGGCCTCCTGGCCGTGAGCACGTTGCGAGTGGCACGAAACAATGACTGGAGGTGAAAGTCCTACCCCGGGGCCCTGACGAGGGGAACCCGACACCGATGTGACAAGGGCGTCGACCTGGAAACCCAGGCCCTCACCGCTGGCTGCCTGTCGTTGGGGCAGTTCCCCGTGGGCCCGCGAGGGGACGTCTGGTGGAAGTCGTAGGTGCGCGACCGTATCGAACGCAAGTGAAGCGCCGTAAGGCGTCTGCATCGGGTGAGCCGGCCGTTAGCGGCGAAGCCCAGTCCTCGCCGGTGGTGCAGGCGTAGTGGCGACGGGATGGTCGCGAAGTCAGTGTTATCTTACCCACGAGATCTGCAGGGCTCCGCGCGTGAGCGCGGTAGCACGGAGAACGAAAGAACGAAGAGGCAATGGCCCTGCAGAAGTCAGAGCGCCGTGATGTACCGAAAGCTCGTCGAAAGACGAGCACAACCACGCACGCCCCACGTGCGCGGGGAGGGAAGGCGGCGCCGGTCGAAGAAGCGACGAGGCAGCTCCGATTGAGCTTTGGAACAGCCGAAAACCGACGGGCGCGAGCCCGAAGGGTCAACGCCGGAGCTGCTGCGGGCCGACCCGCGCCAGCGCCGTCCGTGGCGCCGAAGCCGAAGCGCAAAGAAGAACCCGCCTTGTCCACGATGATGGGTGCAGTTTGCAATTATCTTGAAGAAGCGTTCGAAGCCGTGGCGTCGAACCAAGGGGCACCGGGGCCGGACCGACAAACCGTGGAGGAGATGCGCGCGCACCTCCCCCGCATTTTGCCGGAGCTTCGCGAATCTTTGCTTCGAGGAACATTCCTGCCCGGAGATGTCCGGCGGGTATGGATCCCCAAGGCAGGAGGCGGGGAGCGCGGGCTCGGTATTCCCAACGTCATCGACCGTGTGGTGCAAGAGGCAGTGCGAAGGGTTCTCGAACCCGTCTACGAGCCGACGTTCCACGCGAGCAGCCACGGGTTTCGCCCTGGACGGAGCTGCCATACGGCGATCTCCGAAGCAAAAGAGCATCTGGAAGAAGGGTACGGCTACGTGGTGGACCTGGATTTGAAGGACTTCTTCAACCGGGTGAACCACCAGCGACTCATGGCGCGGCTCTCGCAGCGCGTCCACGAGAAGCCTCTGCTCGTGCTCATCGGCCGCATGCTCAAAGCCAAGGTGGTGCTGCCCACTGGTGTGACCGTGAGCGCGGAGGAGGGGGTACCGCAAGGTGGCCCGCTCTCTCCGTTGCTCAGCAACATCGTTCTGGACGAGCTCGATTGGGAGCTCGCGCAGCGAGGTCACCGCTTCGTGCGCTACGCGGACGACTGCAACATCTACGTCCGAAGCGAACGCGCAGGGCAGAGGGTGATGGCCAGCGTGACCGACTTCATCGAGAGACGCATGCGTCTGGAAGTGAACGAGGCCAAGAGCGCCGTCGCCAGGCCAGAGGATCGGCACTTCGTCGGATTTCGCCTGCGGCGCGAGCCGCTCGATGGATCCATCGAGGTGCTACTGTCGAAGCGCTCGAAAGAGCGGATCGACGCGCGCATCCGAGCGATGACGCCGCGAACGTGGGGAAACACGCTCGAAGCGTGCATCCACAAGGTCAACGCGTACTTGCTCGGATGGCTGGGATTCTTCGGCATCTGCACGCCAGGGATCGAACGCACGCTCCACTACCTCGACGCGCATCTGCGGAGACGGCTCCGCGGCATTCTCCTCAAGCAGTGGAAGCGTAAACGCTTCATCGTACGCAAGCTCATCGGGCTGGGTGTACAGCCGAAAACGGCGTGGCGACGGGTCTACGAGGGACGCAAATCCCTCTGGGCCCTGTGCCACACTCCTGCCGTGGACCGAGGACTCCGCAACGCGCATTTCGCCGAACGGGGGCTCGTCTCACTTCAGGAAACGTGGAAGGCCAACGCCCGCTACGTCAGCGTCCCGGTCCAGCTCACGCTGCCCCTGGGATAAATCGAGGTCGTAAACCGGCCGGCGCCGGGGGTCAAAACCCAGCGCCCCGAAGAGCCGGATGTGAACAGCACTTGTCCGGTTCTGTGAGAGGCGCCCCCGGGAAACCGGGGGTGCCTACTCGGTTCCGACGCAGGCCCCGCGAAGGTATTGTCCGAATCCTCCCGCTCTAGCCTTCTTCTTCTTCGATTTCCCAGCGCGTGAGCGCGGTGACGCCGATGGCGGTGCCGCAG
>JAPLTR010000272.1 GCA_026398065.1 Verrucomicrobiota bacterium
GCCAGGGCAAACGCCCCCACCAGTTGTGACGTGTAGTCGATTTCGCTGTACACCGACAGCGGATTGGTCGCCCACCCGGTGTTGCGCGCGAGCACTGCGCCCCGCTGGTCGAGCAACGCGACCGTCGGCTGCGGCAACGCATCCGGCACTCCGAACTTGCCCAGCGAAGGACCGACCGCCCGGATCAGCAGGCGTTTCGTCTCGCCCGCCGGCGCCGTCACCACGAAGCCCGTGACCAGCGAGGCCGTGCCGCCACCCAGGACGCCGCTGGTCGAAAGGTTCACCAGCCGGTTCGGAAACCGGACCGGCGCCGCACCTGTGGTGCTCGTGCCGAAGGCGTTGGTCACGGCCACCGAGTAGTTGCCGTAGACCCCGGTGGCGAAGGTCGCGTTGGTGGCGCCGGCGACCGGATCGCCATTGCGCAACCACTGGTAGGCGATCGGGCCGGGACCGGTCACGGTCACGGACAATCTCGCCGTCCCGTCGGAACCCACCACCGTGGCCTGCGGCGCGACACTGATTTTCGGCGGATAGTTGACGACGAGGGTCGCAACCGAGCTGGTGACCGATCCGAGCGAATTGGTAACGACGACCGTGTAGTCGCCCGCCTGCTCCGCCCGCACGGGCCCGAAGGTCAGCGTCGCTTGCGTCGCACCCGCGACCGCCACGCCGTTGAGCCGCCACTGGTAGGTCGGAGCGGGCGCGCCGTTGGCGACGACCGTCAGGCTCACCCGGGTGTTTTCCCGCGCCGTCAGACCGGTCGGCTGCGCGGCGATCACCGGGGCGCGCACCGGCTCACCCCGGCGGATCCCGAGATAGTCGGCCACATAGATGATCCCGGTGCCCGTGACGGCCACGGCATACGGCGCAAGAAACCGGGCCTCGGCGCCGATCCCGTCCACCGCCGCGCCCGGCGCGTCAGCCCGGCCGCCGATCGTCGTCACCTGCCCGTCCGTTCCGATCCGCCGGATCGTGTGGTTCTGCGAGTCGGTTAGGACGAGCGTTCCCGCCGCATCCACGGTGATGCCCGTGGGCTGGTTGAATCGCGCCGCGGCCCCCGTCCCATCCACGCTGCCCTCGACGCCCGCCGTGCCGGCGATCGTGGTTGAGACGCGCCCAATGGCCGAGAGCTTGCGGACCGTGTTTGCGATGGCATCCGTCACATACAGGTTGCCCGCCTGGTCGAGGGTGATGCCCCAGGGCATCATGAATTGCGCCACGGTGCCCACGGCGTCGCGCGTCCCCGGCGTTCCCCCCGCCACCGTCTGCACGTGGTTGTCCAACGTGATGAGGCGGATCGCCCCGTTCACCGAGTCGGTCACATAAAGATCCCCGATAGTGTCCAGGACTACGCCGCGCGGGGCATTGAAGCGCGCGATCGCCGGCGGCCCGTCGATCCGCCCGCGCGATCCGGCGAAACCGCTGAGCGTCACCACCGCGCCGCCGGAGGTGACCTTGCGGATGGTCGAGTTCCCAAAGTCCGCCACGAAGAGCGTGCCAAAGCCATCCACGGCCACCCCTTGCGGCGAACTGAACCGGGCGTCGGTCCCGGTGCCATCCGCCGCCCCGCTCAGGCCGGGCGACCCGGCGAGGGCCGTGACCTCGCCCGACGGCGCAATCCGGACCACCCGGTGGTCGGACAGGAGCGACGCATATACATTCCCTGCCCCATCGACCGCGACTCCGGTTGTAAACAACAGGGTGGTCTCCGCATTCGGATACGCGGACCACGCATAGACCGTCGCCGCGTTCTGCGCCTGCGCGCTGCTGCCGAGGAGCAGCGCAATCCCCAACGCTTTGCTGACGGCGCAGGCCGTATTGATCATCAAAGATCTGACTGAGGAGGTGCGCATGGGGTGAATCGCTGAGGCGACCGTGGATATAGCGGAGGTCCTTGCGAGTCTATTGTCCGTCATCCCTCCTATAGTAGATCGCCTCACCGCCCGATTCGTTTTAGAAACTGGACCACGCGAAACGTCTCGCGAAATCCCAACGCCCGGTGCGCCGCGATGGCTGCCGCATTCTCCAGTTCCGCATCGCTCGCCAGTTCCACCATTCCGCGCTCCCGGGCCCAGCGCCCGGCCGCCGTGATCAGTTTCCTCCCCCAGCCGCGCCCGCGCAGGTCGTCCTCCACATACCACCCCTCGAGAAACGCCGTCGTTTCGCGCACCGCCCCGTCGACCCCGTCGCGCAGCGCCAGCTCCGCAAACCCGCCGAGCTTCCCCTCGCCGCGGTCGATCACCAGCACGCCAAATCGCCGCGGTCGTCCCAGCTGCTCGCGCATTTCCAGTTCGGCCCGCGCCCCCTGGCAGTCGGGCCAGAGGGCCCGCCGCAGCCGTCCCCACTCCGCCCGATCCGCCGTCGTCGCGGCCCGGATCTTCAGCGCCATCCGTCCAGGGCCTTTGCGTCCACGTCTCTGCCTCCCGCCCTCGGGGTGTTTGTCCGTGTTCATTGTGGTAGAAGAATTTCGTATCCAACCTCGTCGTACGCCTAAAACGCCCCGACGATGGTCGCGAGCGTCACCACCGAGGTGAACACGCTCAGCACGATCGCGCCCGACGCGATGGACTCGTCGCCCTTCATCTCCAGCGCCATCGTGTAGCTCACGATCGCCGCGGGGCACGCCATCAGGATCATCACCATCTTCAGCTCCAGCGCGCCGAGTCCCAGCCAGCGCCCCACGCCCCAGCCGAGCGCCGGCGACACCACCGTCTTCACCAGCGCCGACGCCAGTGGCCGCTGCCACGCCCCGCCGAAGCGCGACGACACGATCGATCCACCCACGCCCAGCAACCCCAGCGGCAGCGCCATTTCGCCCAACGACGAAAAGGTCTTGTCGACGCTCGCCGGCAGCTTCCACCCCATCAGCGCGAAGCTCACCCCCGCGATCGTCGCGAGCAGCGGCGGGGTCGTCGCGAGCTGTTTCAAAAACGGCCGGACCATCTTCCAGCTGAGCGGATGCTGGCTCAGCAGCAGCACCACGACGCCGGCGACATTGTAGAACACCATCATCGGCGCGACGGTGATCACCGCCGCCGAGCGCGCCGTGAGCCCGCCCGCGAGCGGCGTGTCCGGCAGCGTGAAAATGATCGGCAGCCCCACGAACGCCAGGTTCCCGCGAAACGCCCCCTGCACCAGCGTCCCCGCCGACGCCTCCGGCACCCGCATCGCCCAGACCACCAGATAGCCCACCGCGATGCTGAGCAACGTCGCGCCAAACATCACGCCGAGCATCCCCTTCGCCCCCGCCCCCTCGTGAAACGACCCCGCGAGCTGTGAAAACAGCAGCGCCGGCAGCCCGAGCCAGTACGTCACCCGGTTCGCCTCCCGCAGAAAGCCCGCCGAGACGAATTCCGTGCGCTGCAGGACCGCCCCGAGGGCCACGAGGAGGAAAACCGGCGCCAGCGTGTTGAGAATAAGCACCCGCGGAGCAAAGCGTCCCGCGCCCCGCACTCAAGCCGCGGCTTGCCCCCACCCCCCCCCCCACAAAAAGCCCAGCCAGCCACCCCCCCCCCCCCCGCGCTCACCGCCCGCCCCCGCGCCCAACCCGCTGCGCCCGCACCCGCAGTGCGTCGCGCTCTGCCGGCAGGGCCTCCGCCAGCAGTTCCGCCCACATCCACGACTGCATCGCGCTCCCGCTCGGGTAGCTCGTGCTCGCCGGCAGCGTCACGCAGGGCACCACGCCCGCATCGACCGTCGTCGGCCGCGCCCGCAGAAACGGCTTTTTCGCCGCCCCGTCCACCGCCCGCAAATCCTCCCCGAGCCGCTGGAAAAACGCCGCCGTCAGCGGCAGCCGCTCCGCCGCGAACCACACACCGACCACCGCCGCGTGGTTGAAGACCACGTCCTTCTCCACGAGCTTCGCCCACGCCACCTGCCCCTCCGTCCGCCACGCCTGCGCCTGCCGCACCGCGGCGAGATCCGCCGCCGCCGCGAGCGATCCCGCCGCCGGCGGCATCGGCAGCACCTTCGCATAGTCGATCACATCCGCGGCCACAAAGTGCGCCACCGCCACCACCGCCGCGGGCTTCATCACGTTCTCCCCGGCCGGCACCTGCGCGTGCGCCACCGGCATCCAGTCCAAACCCGCCATCGCGAAGACCAGCGTTCGTTTCATGGGGGCCACTCTGACACGTTTCGGCGGCGGCGCCAGCCCGGGCTGCGGCACGTTCAGCGCGCTCTTGCCTCCGCCGCGCCGGGCGCTCATCACGCTTTCCCTCATGCCCACACTCCCGACCCAATTCGCCGGCGTCACCGTCGTGACCAAGGCCAACGTCTACTTCGACGGCAACGTCGTCAGCCACACCGTCCTCTTCCCGGACTCCTCGAAGAAGACCCTCGGCCTCATCCGCCCCGGCACCTACCACTTCAACACCGGCGCCGCCGAGCGCATGGAGATCGTCGCCGGCGCCTGCCAGGTCACGATCGACGGCCAGACCGCGGTCAAGGAGTACGCGGCCGGCACCTACTTCGACGTCGGCGCCAACAGCGGCTTCACCATCGCCGTCAAAGCCGGCCTCTGCGAATACATCTGCTCCTTCCTCCCGTAAGGAACCCCGCCCGCTCCGCGCCGGTCCCGGGACCGGCGCTTTTTTGTGCCCGCCCGCTCCGGCCAAAGTGTCGTTGTCCCCCGCCGCCCCCTCGCGCACCGTCCCCCCATGCCACGCCTGCCGTCCCCGCGTCCCCCGCGCCGCCGTTTCCTCCGCGCCCTCGGGGCGCTGTCCGTTTTCCTCCCGCTCGCCCTCCTCGGCGCCGCCGCGCCCGCCCCGCTCCCCGACGGCCTCTACGCCGAGTTCACCACGCCCCGCGGCGTCACCACCGTCGAGCTCTTCTATACCCAGGCCCCGCTCATGTGCGTCAACTTCACCGGCCTCGCCGAGGGCACCCTCGCCCCGAAGGACGGCAAACCCTTCTACACCGGCCTCACCTGGTACCGCGTCGTACCCGGTTTCGTGATACAGAGCGGCAACCCCGGCCTCAAGGACACCGACGACGAGAAGACGCCCATCCCCCACCGCTTCCCCGACGAGTTCGTCCCCGGCCTCCGCCACGACGCCACCGGCATCCTCTCGATGGCCAACGCCGGCCCCGACACCAACAGCTGCGAGTTCTTCCTCACCCTCGCGCCCACGAACCGCCTCAACTACCTCCACAGCGTCTTCGGCCGCACCGTCCGCGGCAACGAGGTCCTCTCGCAAATCAGGCAGGACGATCCCGTCTCGATCAAAATCCTCCGCATCGGCCCCGCCGCGAAGGCCTTCAAAAACGACCCCGCCACCTTCGCCGCCCTCTCGGCCCGCGCCAAAAAGTCCGCCGATCTCCCCGCCGCGAAGGAGCCCGGCCCCCTCGCCCACTTCGACGATCCCGACCACCTCCTCCCCGCCGAGCCTCCGCGCGCCAAGAACTTCAACTACAAGCTCGCCAACTTCGAGCGTGCCACCGGTCTCCGCATCGCCGCCCGCGTCTTCGCCAAATCCCCCACCGCCGAGGAGGACAGCGCGCCCGGCAAATTCATGAAGGCCCTCGCCGCGAAGCTCGGCGTCGAAACGCGCGGCGCCGTCGCCGCCTACTTTGCCGACGACAACGACTGGCGCGTCTGGCTCATCGGCGACTCCACCACCCCGTTCTTCGGCCGCCCCGCCACGCCCGCCGACCTCGCCGACGGCAGCGCCTTTCACGACGTGAAGGACGCCTTCCTCAAGGCCGCCCAGGCCGAGGGCGACGCCGCCTACGCCCGCCAGCAGAAGACCGCGCCCGCCGACAAACAGCCCCCGCCCGGCCAGCGCATCAAGCTCCAGACCGACGCCATCCTCGACGGCCTC
Organism: Verrucomicrobiota bacterium; assembly: GCA_026398065.1. Taxonomy (GTDB): domain Bacteria; phylum Verrucomicrobiota; class Verrucomicrobiia; order Opitutales; family Opitutaceae; genus GAS368. The sequence goes on from JAPLTR010000272.1 coordinate 5,823, forward strand.
ATCCTCAAGCTCGACCCGAAATAAATGAAACGCCTCATGACCTTCCGCACTCTCGCTATCACCGCTCTTTCCGCCGCTGCCCTCGCCACCGCCACCGCCGCGCCCGATGCCGCCCTCCGCGAGGCCGTCGCCAAGAAGATCGCCGCCGAGTACCCGTCCCTCGAGGCGATCTATAAAGACCTCCACGCCCACCCCGAACTCTCCTTCATGGAGACCCGCACCGCCGCCCTCGTGGCCCGCGAACTGCGCGCCCTCGGCTTCGAGGTCACCGAAAAGGTCGGCAACACCGGCGTCGTCGCCGTGATGAAGAACGGCCCGGGCCGCACCGTCCTCCTCCGCGAGGACATGGATGCGCTCCCCCTCCTCGAGAAGACCTCCGTGCCCTACGCCAGCAAGGCCATCGTCAAGGACCTCGCCGGCAAGGACTCGCCCGCGATGCACGCCTGCGCCCACGACAGCCACGTCACCACCCTCCTCGGCACCGCCCGCGTCCTCGCCTCCGTGAAGGACCGCTGGTCCGGCACCCTCATCCTCGTCGGCCAGCCCGCCGAGGAGATCGGCGCCGGCGCCCTCGCGATGCTCACCGACGGCCTCTACACCCGTTTCCCCGTGCCCGACTACGTGCTCGGTCTCCACGTCTGGGCCGGCCTTCCCGCCGGCACCGTCACCTACGTCCCCGGTCCCGTCACCGCCAATGTGGACTCCATCGACATCCTCGTGCGCGGCATCGGCGGCCACGGCTCGCGGCCCCACATGACCAAGGATCCCGTCGTCCTCGCCAGCGAGATCGTCCTCGCCCTCCAGACCATCGTCAGCCGCGAACTCGAGCCCGGCACCCCCGCCGTCGTCACTGTCGGCACCTTCCACGGCGGCACCAAGCGCAACATCATCCCCGACGAGGTGAAGCTCGAGCTCACCCTCCGCAGCTACGACGACGCCGTCGCCGCCCACCTCATCGCCTCCATCCGGCGCATCGCCGAAAACCTCGCGCGCGCCGCCGGCGTCCCCGCCGACCGCCTGCCCGTCGTCACCGCCGCCGAGACCAACACCCCCGTCTGCGCCAACAACCCCGCCCTCACCCAGCGCCTCGCTGGCGTCTGGCGCGACTGGCTGGGCGAGGCCAACGTCCGCTCCGGTCAACCCCTTACGGTCGGCGAAGACTTCGCCCGCTACGGTCGCACCACGCACCGCGTGCCCATCTGCCTCTGGCTCGTCGGCGCCACCGCCCCCGCCGAGGTCGACGCCGCCCAGCGCACCGGCACCGTGCTCCCCGGCAACCACTCCCCCCTCTTCGCCCCCGTCCCGGAGCCCACCCTCAAGGGCGCGATCACCTCCCTCAGCGCCGCCGCCCTCGACCTGCTCGCCAAGCCGTAAAAACGATGTGAGCGGAAAGCTCACCCCCGGAATAGTCGGGCATTTCCCCCGGGATTGTGCATACCCTCTGCCCAACCCCACCCCCTCCACCACCATGTCCACGTCTCAACGCAGAGGATTTACGCTCGTCGAGATCATGATCGTCGTCGTGATCATCGGTATGCTCGCCGCGATGGCCATCCCCGGTTTCCAAAAAGTCCGCACCTCCTCGCAGGACAAGGCCGTGCTCAACAACGCCCGCCAGCTCGCCGCCGCCGCCGACCAGTACATGATGGAGAACGGCGTCTCCTTCGTCTCCTACGGCAACCTCGTCGGCCCGACCAACTACGTGAAGATCATCAACCCCGCGGCCAACGAGAGCTACCCCGACTCCTACACCCAGGGCGTCACGATCACGGTCTCCGGGGTCGCCGGCGCCCGCACGATCACGTACGGTCTGTAAGAGCATCGGGTCGGATTTGCTTGGATCCGGTCGGATTCGCCCCGCGACCGACCCCGCCCCCTCAACCTGCCTCGCTGTCGCCTCCCCGCCGGCCTCGGTCGGCCTCATCGGCCGCGAAACCTCCGCCCGACTGCCTTGATCCACCTTGATCTGGTCGGATTTACTCGGATTTGGTCGGATTCGCCCGGGCGCGCGAGCCACCGGCCCGCCCGCCCCGCCGCAGCCCTTTCGTGTCGTTCGCGTGTTTCGAGGTTCCTCTCCGGGCCCTCCTCCTTTCCGTGTCTTCCGTGTGTTCCGTGGGACACCTTGATCCACCTGGATCTGGTCGGATTTACTCGGATTTGGTCGGATTCGCCCGGGCGCGCGGGCCGCCGGCCCGCCCGCCCCGCCGCAGCCCTTTCGTGTCGTTCGTGTGTTTCGGGGTTCCTCTCTGGGCCCTCCTCCTTTCCGTGTCTTCCGTGTGTTCCGTGGGCCACCTTGATCCACCTTGATCTGGTCGGATTTACTTGGATTTGGTCGGATTCGCCCGGGCACGCGAGCCGCCGGCCCGCCCGCCCCGCCGCAGCCCTTTCGTGTCGTTCGTGTGTTTCGTGGTTCCGCTCCGGGCCCTCCTCCTTTCCGTGTCTTCCGTGTCTTCCATGGGCCACCTTGATCCACCTTGATCTGGTCGGATTTACTTGGATTTGGTCGGATTCGCCCGGGCGCGCGAGCCGCCGGCCCACCCGCCCCGCCGCAGCCCTTTCCTGTCGTTCGCGTGTTTCGTGGTTCCTCTCCGGGCCCTCCTCCTTTCCGTGTCTTCCGTGTGTTCCGTGGGCCACCTTGATCTGATCGGATTTACCCGGCCGTCCCCTCCCTCTCGCCAGGCTCCCACCCGCCCGCACGCTTCGCCCGCGCAGCATCGGCCCGCCGAATCCATGTCGATCCGTGTTCATCAGTGGTTTTCTTGTTTGAGCGTGATCCGATCATGCCCCTTCCATCACTTTTAATCAACTCTAAAGTTGATTAATAATACACACCGAATCTTCTCCACTGCCGAGAGGCCGCCCCCCCCCCCCTCCCTCCCTGGCCGGACATCCCCGAGATCCCCCCGGCGCAGCCGCCCGTCTCCCTCGCCCGCCACTTTCCCCGGAAGGGTCTGCATCAGGGGATCTTGCCCCCGCGTGCGGCCCGCTCCACCCACCTGCCGGGCACCCCACCCGCCTCTGCCTACCCCTTGGCCTGGGCCACCGCCCGCTTGAAGCGCGCCTCGTCGCCCCGCCCCTCCAGGTGAAACCGCCGGACAAACTGGCTCACACTGGCGGGCGTGCCCATTTTCAACCGCTCGCACAGCCACCCATTGGACACGTCGGTCGTGGCCTTCATCACCGCCGCCAGCAGCACCTTTTCCGGCGCAGATTTCCGCAGACCCAGTTTGCGCAAATCGACCCCGGCGGTCCGGGCCGCCGCTTCGAGCCGCTCCGCCCAGATCTCGTCGCGCAAGGCCTGCCGGTCCCCCTCCCCCTCGCCCGGCCGTCTCGCCCGGGTGAGTTCCGCCTGATGCTCGCGCATCTCCTGGATGAGCCCCTGGCGAAACTCCTTCGTCCCCACCACCCAGCCCCGGCTCAGGCGCCCAAACTTCTCCTCCCGTTCGCGCGGCGACAATTCCGCGAGCACGCCGAGATAGTCCCGGTAGCGTCGCCAGCCCGCCGCCGTGTCCGCCAGGCCACCTGCCTCCGCGAGCACCGTCCCGGCCACCAGCCACGCGGGCCGCCCCCGGCGCGGAAACCCATGCAAACTGCTCCAACGAAACTCGCCGACCTGCTCCGCCGGCAGGATCTTCGCGCGGACGGGATTCAGGTGAATGTAATGGGCCACCTGCGCCAGGGCATGCCCCGGCTCGACATGCAGCGCCTTGAACCGCCCCTGAAACGGCCGTCCCGTCAGCCCGCGGTACCGGTTGAATCGGTTCGCCCACGTCCCCTGCAGATGCTTCATCCCCACGCTCAGGTTCGGCTCCGAAGTCTCCAGCGCCAAATGGAAGTGATTCCGCATGATCACAAACGCGTGAACGCGCCACCCATGCTTCGCCGCCGTCTCGCCCAGGCACCGCTCAAACGCCTCCGCCGCCCCCTCTCCCTCGAAGATCGCCTGCCGGTAGTTCCCCCGGTTGATCACGTGATAACACGCCCCCGCATACTCCAGTCGCAACATCCGTGGCATCCCTCTACTCTCCCGCCCACGGCCCTTTTGTCAAACCTTAAGACGTGACCCCTTTATCCGGCTCTA
>JAPLTR010000996.1 GCA_026398065.1 Verrucomicrobiota bacterium
CCGCCAAACCGGGTGTTTTCCGCTCCGGGCCGTTTCCCTGGAGCTTGGAGGTCGGTGAGGGGAGCTCTACCCGGGTCCGCCTGCCTCCGCTTCAATCCCCTCCCCTGCGTCAGACCGAAACCCGCAGCCCGTCGTAGGCAAACTTGATGCCGTCCGGCAGCGCCGCCTCGGCGGGGCCGTGGTCCGTGAGGTGGGTCAGGTGCGTGAGCCAGGTGCGCGGCGCGCCGATCTCCGCCGCGACAGCGCAGGCCTCGTCGATCGACATGTGCGACGGGTGCGGCTCGGGCCGGAGCCCATCGAGGACGACGGCGTCGGCCCCGCGCGCGAAGTCCACCGCCTCGCGCGGCACGCGCTTGCAGTCGGTGTAGTACACGAACCGTTTCCCGCTGCTGCGCTCGGTGAAGATGAGGCCGAGGGTGTTGATGCCGCCGTGCGGCAGGAGCGTCGAGCGGATCGTGCCCTGCGGCAGGTCGAGCAGCGGCGGCATGTCCACGAGCTTGAACGCCGCGTAGCCCCGCGAGATCGGGCGCTCCGCCATCGTGTACGGGTAGATGGACAGCACGCGGCTCATCCCTTCCTCCGTCGTGTAAACCGTCAGCGCATTGCCGCCGATGAGGTCGCAAAAGCGGCGGAGGTCGTCCATGCCGGTGATGTGGTCGGCGTGGCCGTGCGTGAGGATAAACACGTCGAGCTGGCGGATGTTTTCCCGGATGCACTGGAGGCGAAACTCGGGCGAGGCATCGACCTGCACGTGGAGCCCGTCCATCACGACATGGATGGAGGAGCGCGTGCGCTTGTTCCGCGGATCGGCCGAGGTGCAGACGGGGCAGTCGCAGGCGATCATCGGCACTCCCTGCGAGGTGCCGGTCCCAAGAAAGATCACTTCCATGACGGTCAGGTTTACTCCGCCTTGGTGGAAAGCCACGCGAGAGCGCGGGGGATCACATTTTCCAGGCCAGGCGTATCCTCGGAATGGGGACTGATGGTGAGCACGCGGCCCTTGCCGTAGGGCGCGAAGACCGCGGCCGGCGAATTCACCATCACGCCCACGGGCGTGCCGTTCTTCGCGAGCTCGGTGCGGAAGAGCGCGGCGACCTGGTACGCCGGGAGATCGGCGCGGCCGAGCGGCTCGATGATCGGGCCGTTGTTGTAGCGGATCGTGAACGGGCCGCCGACGGGGCCGAAGAGCGTGCGCCCGGTGTCGGTGAGCTCGGCGCGGACCATCCCGCCGCCGCGTTTCCATTTGTTGGATACCGTCTTCGCGTTGAGGATGCCCAGGCCCCAGTCGAAGCCCGCGCATGCGAGGTAGGCCCCGGCGCAGATGCCGAGGTAGCCTCCACCGCGCTCCACAAACTGGCGGACGTTCTTCCGGCCCGCGTCGCCGATCGCCTTCGACTGCGCGCTGCCGCTGCCGCCGGAGAAGATCACGATGTCAAACTCCGAGAGGTCGCGCGTGCCCATCTCGGCCGCCTTGACCGCGGTCACCTTCGCACCGGGCAGCTGCTCCGCGCGCTTCGTGACGGACTGCACGCCCTTGTCGCCCGAGCCGTCGCCCTCGTAGATCGCGATCTTCAGCGGGCGCACCTTGTCCGGCATGGCGAAGACGTGGGCAGGGTTCGCCGGTGCGGTCTCGATCGCGGCGGGGGCCGCCGCGACGGCCATGTGCCCGGCCAGCATCAGCCCCGCCCCTACGCCAAAGCCCCGGCATGCGCGTCTAAAGTTCATCCCCCCATCCAAGCACCGCGTGCGCCAGCGCCAAACACAAAAAAGGCGCGCCCTTGTGGGACGCGCCTTTTCAAAAAACGGGCGGATTCGTATCCGCTCGGTAACTACTATTTCTTAGTAGTCCATGCCGCCGGGGGGATGGCCGTGGCCGCCGCCGGCCGCTTCCTTCTTCTCCGGGATCTCGGTGATCATGCACTCGGTCGTGAGGAGCAGGCCGGCGATGGACGCCGAGTTCTGCAGGGCGGTGCGGGTGACCTTCGTGGGGTCAACGACGCCGGCCTTCACGAGGTCCTCGTACTTGTCGGTCGCGACGTTGTAGCCGAAGTTGCCCTTGCCGGCGAGGATCTCGCCGACGACAACCGCGCCTTCAACACCCGCGTTCGAGCAGAGCATGCGGATCGGGTGCTCGATCGCGCGACGCACGATCTGGGAACCGATCTTCTCGTCACCCTCGAGCTGGAGGGCGTCGATGACCTTCGCGGTGCGGAGCAGCGCGACGCCACCGCCGGCGACGATACCCTCTTCCACCGCAGCGCGGGTGGCGTGGAGGGCGTCTTCGACGCGGGCCTTCTTCTCCTTCATCTCGGCCTCGGTCGCGGCGCCGACATTGATGACGGCCACGCCACCGGCGAGCTTCGCGAGACGCTCCTGGAGCTTCTCACGGTCGTAGTCGGAGGTGGTTTCGTCGATCTGGCGGCGGATCTGCTTCACGCGGCCCTGGATGTCGGACGACTTGCCCGAACCCTCGACGATGGTGGTGTTCTCCTTGTCGACGACGATGCGCTTGGCCTTGCCGAGGTCGCTGATCTGGAGGTTCTCGAGCTTGAGGCCGAGATCATCGGTGATGCAGCGGCCGCCGGTGAGGACGGCGATGTCCTCGAGCATGGCCTTGCGGTGGTCGCCGAAGCCAGGGGCCTTGACCGCGCACACATTGATCGTGCCGCGGATCTTGTTCACGACGAGGGCCGCGAGGGCTTCGCCTTCGACTTCCTCGGCGATGACGAGGAGGGGCTTGCCGCTCTTGGCGACCACCTGGAGGAGGGGGAGGAATTCCTGGAGGTTCGCGATCTTCTTCTCGTGGATGAGAACGTACGCATCCTCGAGGACGGCCTCCTGGGCCTCCGCATTCGTGGTGAAGTACGGGGAGAGGTAGCCCTTGTCGAACTGCATGCCTTCGACGACGTCGAGGGTGGTCTGGATCGACTTGGCCTCTTCGACGGTGATGGTGCCGTCCTTGCCGACCTTGTCCATGGCGTCGGCGATGATGTCACCGATCTCGGTGTCCCAGTTGGCGGAGACGGTCGCGACCTGGCGGATTTCCTCGCGGTCGTTGACCTTCTTGGAGATGCGGACGAGCTCGGCGACAGAGGTTTCGACCGCCTTGTCGATCCCGCGCTTCAGGTAGATCGGATTGGAGCCGGCCGTGACGTTCCTGAGTCCTTCCTT
>JAPLTR010000777.1 GCA_026398065.1 Verrucomicrobiota bacterium
GGCGCGCGGGCCGGAAGGGGCAGGCGTTCACCTTCGTGTCCGGGCAGGAGATCTACAAGCTCCAGAGCATGGTCCGCTGGGCCAAGCTCGACATCCGCCGCGGCAAGATCCCCTCGCTCGACGAGGTGGAGGAGGCGCGGACGAGCGTGTTCTTCGAGAAGATCCGCGCGACGCTGGACGAGAAGAAGTTCAAGCCGCACGACCGCATGATCGACCGCCTGCTCGACCAGGGCTACGCGAGCACCGACATCTGCTCCGCGCTCATCAGCATGCTGCAGGGCGCGACCGGCGGGGCACCGTCCGGTCCGGCGAAGCCCGCGGGGGCGCCGAACAAGCCGGCCTTTGGCACCACGAGTCCGGCGAGCGCGCCGGCCAAGGCCGCGCCGGTCTCCGCGCCCGCGGCTGCCCGACCGACCCCGGCGGCAGCACCTACAGCCGACAAAGCTCCTGCGAAAGGGCCACCCTCCTGGGCGAAACCCGTGGCTGCGGGTCAGAAACCCAAACCGACACCGGTGGCGCCGAAGCCGGCTCCGGTCGAAACGGCGTCCACCGCCGAGGCGGTGCCGGAAACGGCGATCCCGCCAGCGGCCACCGACGGGCAGGACGACATCGACGTCCCGGTGCGGAAATCCAAGTACGAGCGCCCGGCGCGCACGGGCCGCGAACCGGGCATGAAGACGATCTTCCTCAACATAGGACGCAAGCAACTGGTCACGCCGGCGGACATCGTCGGCAAGATCGCGGGCGTCACGCGGCTGCCGGCCAATGTTGTCGGCGCGCTCGACATTCACCAGCGGCACACACTGGCGGATGTCGCGGAGGCCGAGGCGGAGTTCATCGTCCAGAAGCTCGCGGGGATCAAACTCAAGGGCATCTCGCTCGAGCCCGCGATGGCGGGTCCGGAGCACGCCAAGCAGGCGGACTGAGGCGGGCCGCAGGCGGCGGAAGGGTGCTGCGCAAAGCGCACCTTTCCGGGCAACATTTGGATGACGGCGGCGCGCGCCCTTGACAGTGCGGGGCTTGCGCCGCTATTGCCGTGGCTTCGTGGACGCTGCCCTTGATCAACCGGTCTTGGTCTTAAACCGCCTCTGGCAGGCGGTCAACATCATCGGCGCCAAACGCGCCTTTGGTCTGCTCGCCCGGGGGCACGCGCAGGTGGTCCACCATCACGACGACGATTTCCGGACCTTTGCGTTGCTGGACTGGATCGATTTTTCGGTGAACAACCCGCCGGTGGCGGCGCTGGAGACGGTGCACACGCCGAGCCGGGTGATCCGCCTGCCGCGCGTGATCCTGCTGACGTTTTTCGACCGCCTGCCCTGCAAGGAGCTGAAGCTGACGCGCAACAACGTCTTCGAACGCGACAAGGCCACCTGCCAGTATTGCTCGCGGGTGCTGCCGCGCGAGCAGCTCAATCTCGACCACGTCATCCCGCGCGCGTACGGCGGCAAGACGACCTGGGAGAACATCGTGTGCTCGTGCATCAAGTGCAATTCGCGCAAGGCCAACCGCCTCCCGCACGAAGCGCACATGCGGCTGATCCGGAAGCCGGTGAAGCCGAAGTGGCGGCCCGTGATCTCGCTCGTGCTCGGCAACCAGCAGCACCACGAGGTGTGGAAGGACTTCCTCGACGTCGCGTACTGGAACGTGGAGCTGGAGGAGTGAGGCGGGGCAGTGGAGCGGGGTTTTGACATCGCGCGGCGACGAATCACGATTGGGACCATGCAACCCGTCACCACCGAGCTGTTCACTGCGGCCGACTACCGGGAGATGCCGCCGGGGCCGCCCTACTATCAGTTGGTGGAAGGAGAACTCATCATGGCGCCGTCACCGAATAGTTTTCACCAGGAAATCGCCCTTAACATCGCCTCCCTGCTCAAGCGGCACGTCACCCAACACCGCCTCGGCAAAGTCTGGATCGCGCCGCTGGATGTCTATCTGTCCGACGTCACCGTGCTGCAGCCCGATGTGTTTTTCCTCTCGACCGGAAAACTCCTGCTGATGCGCGATGACGGGGTGCATGGAGCGCCTGACCTCGTGGTGGAGATTGTTTCGCCCTCGAACGGTCGCCTGGAAATGAAACGCAAGCGTCCGCTGTACGCGCAACACGGCGTGCGCGAGGAATGGCTCATCGAGCCAGAGCTGGAGCAAATTCACCGCTACGATTTCTCGGTCGAGGTCGCGAAGCCGGTGCGAGTGATCGACAGCCATGAAACGTTCGAGACCCCGTTGTTCCCGGGGCTGGTGGTGAGCGCGGCCGAGGTTTTTCAACGGTAGTTTCGGGGGGCACGGCAGCGTGGTGCGGGCAGGCGAGGTGGACCCGGATCGGTGGGCGCGAATGTGAGATTGCCGACCCCGCCGGGGTGGCTCACGTTTTTGAAATGCTTTCGACCCTCGTCATGACCGTCATCGGCGCCGACCGGCCCGGACTCGTGCAACTCGTCGCCGCCCGCGTGGCGGACCATGGCGGCAACTGGCTGGAGAGCCGGATGTGTCACCTCGGCGGACAGTTTGCCGGCCTGCTGCGCGTCGAGGTCGCGGCGGAACGCGTCGATGAACTCGTCGGTGCGCTGCACCGTTTGGAGAAGGACGGGTTGCGCGTGATCGTGCACACGGAGGGCGCGGGGGCCTTGACGAAGGCGGCGGGCGCGGTGGCCGTGCTGGAGCTGGTCGGGCAAGACCGGCCGGGGATCTTGAGGAGTGTGTCGGGTGTGTTTGCGGCGCACGGCGTCAACGTCGAGGAGCTGTCGTCGGAGCGCGTGAGCGCGCCGATGGGCGGTGGCATACTGTTTCAGGCGCGGGCGACGGTGCTGGTGCCGGCCACGGTCAAGCTCGCGGCGGTGCGGGCGGACTTGGAAAAGATTGCGGCGGACCTGATGGTCGACCTGACGATCGCCCCGGCGAAGGGGTAGCGGGGGCCTGCGCCAATAAATCTATGAATGTTTCCTGTCTTTCCAGGCTCCGCTTGCTGGTGGTGGGATGGGGCATCATGGCGGGAGTGCGGTTGATCGCGCAGCCTGCGGCCACGGCTGCGGCCGAGGTCGCCACGCGGGCGACGGACACTTACCTTGAGGGTAGCCGAGGTCAGTGGGAGGCGTTGGCCAGGACGATCTGGGACGCGTCGGAGCTGGCGCTCGATGAAACCAAGTCGTCGGCCGCGCTGGCGGCGGTCCTGGAAAAAGAGGGGTTTGCGGTGGTGTGGGGTGCGGGCGGGCAGCCGACGGCGTTTGTCGCGACGGCGGGCACGGGGAGTCCGGTGGTCGGCCTGCTGGCGGAGTACGACGCGTTGCCCTCGCTGTCGCAGGCGGCGGGCGTGACCAAGAAGCAGGCGCTCGTCGCCGAGGGGCCGGGACACGGCTGTGGGCACAATCTGCTCGGGTCGGCGGCGGTGGCCGCGGCGGTGGCGACGAACCGCGAGCGGGTGGCGCGCAAGCTCCCGGGCACGATCAAGCTGTTTGGAACGCCGGCGGAGGAGGCGGGATTCGGGAAAACCTTCATGGCGCGCGACGGGGCGTTTACCGGGACCGACGTGATGCTGGCCTGGCATCCCGACCTGATGCTCTTCGACCATGCGCTGGCGCTCATGCGCGAGCACATCCGGCCGACCGCGCGGCTCCATCGTGTGGTGAACAACGGCGGAGCGGCGGCCAACATCATCCCGGACTACACGCGGGGCCAGTACTGGGCGCGCGACGCGAGCGGGGAGGCGGTGAACGAGCTCCTGGTCCGCATGCGCAAAGCCGGCGAGGGCGCGGCGATGGCGACGGAGACGACGGTCAAGTTCACCCTGCGTTTTTCCATGCGCGATCCGCTGCCCAACGACGCGCTCAACCGTTCGCTGCAAAGGGAACTCGACCGTGTGGGCGCGCCGGTGTTCGACGCCGCTGACGCGGAACTGGCCAAGGGCATCCAGCGTGAGCTGAATTTTTCGCCCGTCGGGATGTCGAGTGCGGCGATGCCCTATCTCACGCCCAACGGTGGGACGGCCTCGTCGGATATCGGCGAGGTCGCCGCGATGATGCCTCTGGCCGAACTCGGAGTGGCGGTGCGGCCACTGGGCACACCGGCGCATCATTGGGCGCAGACGACGTGTGCGGCCAGCCCCATTGGCTACAAGGGCATGCTGGTGGCCGCGAAGGTGCTCGCGGCCACAGGTCTGAACTTGCTGACGGACGCGAAGGCCGTGCAGGCGGCGAAGGACGAATTTGCCGAGAGGACCAAGGACGTCCCTTATGTGTCGCCGTTGGCGGCGGACGCGAAGCCGCGACGGCCTTAGTTGCCGGCCGTTCCCCCGGGCGGGGTGGCGGGAAATTTCTGCCTCACGACGAGGAACAGAACGGCGCTGGCGATGAGGTCGGTGATGCCGACGGCGATACGGAGCGGGAGCGGGATGCGCGTGAGGAAGGCGAGGACGGCCACGCCACCGACGAGCAGGACCGTGGCGAGGGCGAGCATCTGTTTGCGGAGACGGGCCCGCTGGGCGGGTTCGGACAACGGCTGGAGGGTGGCCATGGGAGGCGGCGCTACTTCGCGCGCGGCAGGATCAGGCGCATCGTCGTCCCGGAGGAACTGGTGGAAAGCAGCGTGATGTCGCCGTGGTGCGAGAGGAGGATGCGCTTGGCGATGGCGAGGCCGAGGCCGGTGCCGTCGGGGCGGCCGGAGAGGAAGGAATCGAACACGCGGTCGCGGATGTTCTCGGGAATGCCCGTGCCGGTGTCGGCGATGTCGAGGACGGCGAGGTGGGCGCCCGCCCGGTCCTCGGCGGTGGCGGTGAGGTTGATGGTGCCGCCGTCGGGCATGGCCTGGGTGGCGTTGATCAGCAGGTTGAGGAGGACCTGCTGGATCTGGCCCTTGTGCGCCTCGACGAAGAGCGGGTGCGCGGGGCGGTTGAAGTGGAGCGAGACCTTGCTCTGCGCGAGCTTGAGCCGGACGAGGACGAGGGTGTCCTCGACGATGTCGGCCAGCGACCAGCGGGAGTGGAGGCTCGACGGGGCCTTGGCGAAACCGAGGACGCGCGTGACGATCGATTCGAGCTGGTCGAGTTTCTCGCTGATGACGCGCATGTCGGTGCGGCGCGGGTCGCCCTCGGGAAAATCGACATCGAGGCCGCCATGAAGGAGCTTGAGGACGGTGAGGGGATTGCGGATCTCGTGCGCAATCTCGGCGGCGAGGAGGCCGAGGGTGGTAAGGCGCTCGTTTTTCCGGAGCACGTCCTCGCTCTGGAAGACGCGCGCGTAGAGCCGCGCGTTCTGCAGGGCGACGGCGCCGAGGCCGGCCAGCGCGGCGCAGAGGCGCTTCTCGTCATTGTCGAAACGGTGCGGCCGGTCGGTGAAGACCGCGAGGACGGCGAGGACCTCGCCTTCGAACATCAGCGGGCTCGCCAGCACAGAGCGCAGTTCGGGGTCGGGCGGGATGTCGGTGAGATCGTGAAACTCGGGCGACTTGACGTCGAGAAACGCGACCTGCCGCCGCGTATGGATGGACACCCCGGTGAAGCAGGAGCTGAGCGGTTGCGGCACCGTGCCGATCGCGAGCACGCGCGGGCTCGTGTAGGAGACCACCTTCACCGTGCAGTTGGAAGCGTCGTACAGGTACAGGCCGGCCGCCCGGGCCTGCATCATGTGGCGGGCCTCGCGCGTGAGGGAGTCGAAGAGTTCCTGCTCCTCGAACTTGGTGACGAGCGACTGGCCCGCGGTGATGAGCGACTCAAGCTGGCGGGCCTTGCCGCGGAGATGCAGGAGGGTCCAGAGCCGCTGCATCACCCGCGCGGCCTCGGCGGCCAGGGTCTCAAGCTTGGCGAGATCGGTGGACGTGAAACCGCCGATGACGTCGCTCTCCAGGTCGATGACCCCGATGACCTGGTCGCCATCCATCATGGGCGCGGCCATCTCGCAGCGAGCGTCAGGGCGGACGGCGATGTAGCGGGGCTCGTTGGCAACGTTGGGCGCGAGCAGCGAGCGGTGGTTGAGCACGCACCAGCCGGTGATCCCGTGGCCCAGTTTCAGGTCGGAGTAGCCTTGGCCGGCGGGCAGACCGGTTTGAACCTCGGTCTCGAGGTGGCTCGTGTCCGGGCTGAGAAGTGCGATGGAGCCGGCATCGGCGTGAAATGTCGCGACAAAGAGGTCGAGCATCTCCCGCAAGGCGGCCTGAGGATCCTCGACGCGCGAGGCCAGGGAGGCGAGCTGGTAGAGCGCGGGCAGCAGGTCCGGGAACGGCGAATGCCGGAAGCCCGGGACGGGATCTGCAGGGGAAAGTGTGGCGCTGTTGGACACGACCGGAGCAAACCAAGTGGCGGCGGAGGGTCGCAACCCACAAACGCGGTCGCGGGGCGACTACTTCGCCGGGGGCGTGGGCGCGACCGGTGCCGGCGTGATCACCTCGTTCATCGCATCGCGCAGGGCGATGAGGCGCGCGGGGCTGTCCACGGGCTCATGATTGGCGCTTTCGATGTAGAAGGTGTCGATGGCCACGCCACGTTCGGTGCCGATGCGGGCAAACGTGATGTCGAAGGCGTGGTCCGAGATGATCTTCGCGAGGCGGTAGAGGAGGCCGATCTGGTCGCGGGCCTGGATCTCCACGATGGTGCGCTGCATGGAGAGCTCGTGATAGACCTCGACGGTGGGAGGAAACGAGCTGTGCAACATCTCGCCGCTCGACGAGGCGAGGTAGCGGGTGGAGGCGATCTTCTTGGCCTGGGCGGCGATGTCGGGCAGGAGGTCGCGGTTGGCGACGAGGGCCTCCTCGATCGTGCGGGCGAATTTTTCCTGCGCCGCGGCGCTTTGCACGACGCCCCGGCCGGGCTCGACGACGTAGAAGGTGTCGATGGCGATGTGGTCGGTGCGGGAGATGACTTTCGAGCCAAGGATGCTGAGGCCCGCGACGCTGAAGGCGCCGGCGAGCTTGTAGAAGAGGCCGGCGCGGTCCCAGGTGACGACGTTGACGACGGTGAGGGAGCGGTTGAGGTCGTCCTTCCATTCGATCACCGGCTTGAGCGAGCCAACGGAATCGGCGGCGGTGATCGACTTGAAGAGCCGGTTCACCATCTGGATGTGCAGGGCGATTTCAGCGGAATCCGTATGAACGAAATAGCGGTCGGGGAGCAGACCGAAGTGCGCGTTGATCTCGTCGGCACTGATGCCGGGGATGGTTTTCGCGATGAGTTCCTGTTGGGTCATTTTTTTCTTTTCCTGATGGCTGGCATCGAGCGCCGCGCCAAGCTTAAGACGCTCGAGGGTGGAGCGATAAAGCGTCGTATGCAACGTGTCCTTGTAACTATTCCACAGGTCGGCGGCGGTGCCGCGGGCGTCGCAGAACGTGTGGACGTAGAGGTGCCGCAGGCGCTCGGTGTCGCCCACCAGGTCGGCGAAGGCAGCAGAGGTCTGGGGATCATCTACATCACGCTTCTGCCAGAACCGTGCCATCGCCAGATGATTTTTGATGGTGAAGGACACCAGCTCCCGGCCTTCGGGTGACACTCCAAAGCGTTCCAGCAGAGGGGCTGCGAGGCGTACGCCGCTTTCCGAATGCCCCTGGATGGCCTCGGCCTTGCCGATATCGTGGAGGAGCAGGGTGAGGTAGAGCAGGGCGGGGTCGCTGCTTTCGTGCAGTGCGGCCCGATATTTCAGCGTGATCGGCTCGGCCTCGGTAAAGATGCGATCGAGTTCACGGATGGCGTTGAGCGTGTGAACGTCGGCTGTATAGCGATGATAATACTCGTGCTGGACGAGGCAGGTGAGGGCGTCGAACTCCGGGATGAACCGGCCGAGCACGCCGAGCTCGTGCATCTTTTCCAAGGCGGGATGCACGGCACCGACTTCGGACAGGATGGCGCGGAAGCAGACGCCGGCGTCCTCCGACCGGGCGACCTCGGGAGTGAGGCGCGAAAGGGAGGAGCGGATCAGTTGCGCGAGATGGAAATCCAGCGTGGCCTCAAGCTGCTGGCAGTGGCGAAACACCCGCAGGAGCCGGATGGGGTCCTCGATGAAGATCTCGGGGTTTTCGGCGGCCAGCTCCTGGCCGCGGAGGACGAAGCCGTCGAGCCGCTTGGCGCGGGTGAAGCGCGTGGCGCGCAGGCGTTCGCGGAAGGATCCGCCGCTCTCCCCGTTGGTCCCGCGGCCGATGCTGAGGGCGAGGCGGTCCTCGACGAGCTTTGAGACGCGGAAGATCGTCTGTGCCGCCCGGTAGTAGTCCTGCATGAAGTGCTCCACGCGGGGGAGCATCTCCACCTCGGTGTAGCCGAGGTTTTGCGCAATGCGCGGCTGGAGATCCAGGTTCATCACGTCGGTCGCCCGTGTGCTGATGAAATGCAACTCGTTGCGCACCCGGAGGAGAAAATCGTAGCCGCGCCGGAAGGCGGCGAGGTCATCGGCGCGCAGGTAGCTCTGGGCGGCGAGTTCGTCGATGGTGGTGATGCCGAGCTTCACGCGGGCCATCCAGACCGCATTCTGGTAGTCGCGCAGGCCGCCGACGCCGTTCTTGATGTCCGGCTCCTGGTTGAACACCGTGTTGCCGTACTTGGCCCGCCGGCTCACCTGCTCATCCAGCCGGATCGCAATGTACCCCTTGGGGTCCTCACTTACATAGTAGCTGCGATAGGCTTGGGAGAATGTGTCATAAAGTTTGTCCGACCCGGCAACGAGCCGGGCCTCCAGCAGGGCGGTTTTGGACTGTACCTCACGGCGCGCCTCATCGAAGGCATCGTCGATCGTGCGGGTGGAGTGCCCGACCTTCAGACCGCAATCCCAGAGAATGTAGAGGATCTCGTTGGTGAGGTGCTCCTGCAGGGGCTTCGCGACTGCGGGCTTGGTCTTGGTCGGGAAGAGAAACATCACGTCGACGTCGCTCAGCGGGCTCAGCTCGCCGCGGCCGTAGCCGCCGAGGGCGACCAGCGAGACGGGAGCGGGGAGGGCGCCGTGGGCGCGGATGAACGAGGCGCAGGCGTAGTCGAAGAGGTGGGTGAGCAGGGCGTCGATGATCGCAGAGCGGTCGTGCGTGATCGCGAGGCCCGTAGCCCCCGCCTCGTGCCGGGCGCGCAAGGCGGCCGTCTCGCTCTTCAGGAACTCCTTGCAGGCCGCCAGGCGCGCAGGAACAGAAACCTCGCCGCTGAAGCGAAGATGGTCGGTGGCGTGCGGTTGGAAGCGGTCGGGCATCGGATAAAGGCGCGAGTAAGCTAGAATAGTCGTCCGTTAGGCAATCTCCCAATCGCAGGGGCCAACGGGATGCTTGCATCGCCCGGCCGCTGTCGGTTCTCTCCGGGTTTCAAAACCTGCACGACCCATGGCCGAGATCACCAAGAGTTACGAATCCCGCGACGTAGAAAAAAAGTGGTATGCCGCGTGGCAGAACGCCCAGGCGTTTGCGGGCAAGGTCATGCCCGGGAAAGAACCCTACAGCATCGTCATCCCTCCGCCCAACGTGACCGGAGTGCTCACGATGGGCCATGTGCTCAACAACACGATCCAGGACATCCTCATTCGTCGCGCGCGGCTGGAGGGGCGCAGCGCCCTGTGGATCCCCGGCACGGACCATGCGGGTATCGCGACGCAAAACGTCGTCGAGAAGCAGCTCCGCCAGACCGAGAAAAAGACCCGCCGTGACCTCGGCCGGGAAAAGTTTCTGGAGAAGGTCTGGTCCTGGCGCGACGAGAAGGGGGGCAAGATCCTCGAACAGCTCCGCGCCCTCGGCACCTCGTGCGACTGGGACCGCACGCAGTTCACGATGGACCCGCATTACTCGAAGGCCGTGCTGACGGCCTTCGTGGACCTCTTTGGCAAGGGCAACATCTACCGCGGCAAGCGTATGGTGAACTGGTGCCCGGGTTCGCAGACCGCCCTCTCGGACGAAGAGGTGATCATGAAGCCGGTCAACGGCCACATCTACCGCGTGCGTTACGAGCGCGTGGATGCGCCGGGGACCTTTGTCGAGGTGAAGACCACGCGGCCGGAGACAATCCCGGGCGACGTCGCCATCGCCGTGCATCCCGAGGACCCGCGTTACGCCGGCTGGATCGGCAAGAAGGTCCGCCGCGCCCTCGGGCCCGCCGCGGAAATCCCGATCATCGCCGACGCGTCGGTGGACAAGGAGTTTGGCACCGGTGCCCTCAAGATCACGCCGGCGCACGACAAGACCGACTTCGAGATCGGCCTCCGGCACAAGCTGGAGGTGATCGATGTCCTCGAGGCCGACGGAAAACTCAACGCTCTCGCCGGCCCCGAACTCGCGGGCCTCGACCGTTTCGTCGGGCGCAAGAAGGCCGTCGAACTCCTGCGCGAACGCGGCGCCCTCGTCGCCGAAGAACCCTACGCCAACAATGTCGGCTACTCCGAGCGCGCCGATGTGCCGATCGAGCCGCGCCTGACCTGGCAGTGGTGGCTGCGCTATCCGCGCATCGAGGAGGCCAAGGCGGCCGTGCGCGACGGCCACGTCAAGTTTCACCCGGAGCGCTGGAGCAAAGTCTACCTCCACTGGCTCGAAAACATCCAGGACTGGTGCATCAGCCGCCAGCTCTGGTGGGGCCACCGCATCCCCGTGTGGTACCGCAAGGGCCTCGACAAGGAAAAGCTCACCGAGGCCGACCTGCGCGACGGGACCAAGGTCCACGTCTCGCTCGCCGGTCCCGCTGACCCAGAAAACTGGATACAGGAGGACGACGTGCTCGACACCTGGGCTTCCTCGTGGCTCTGGCCGTTTGCGACGATGGGCTGGCCCGACCAGGCCAAGATGAAGGAGCAGGGCCTCGACTACTTTTACCCGACTACGACCCTCGTGACCGGCCCGGACATCATCTTCTTCTGGGTCGCGCGCATGATTATGGCCGGCCTGGAGTTCATGCGGCCCGGCGAATCGCTCGAGCGGCGCATCCCGTTCAAGCACGTCTACTTCACCGGCATCATCCGCGACCAACAGGGCCGCAAGATGTCGAAGTCCCTGGGCAATTCCCCGGACCCGCTCGACCTCATCGCCACCTACGGCGCAGACGGTCTGCGCTTCGGCATCGTGTCGATCGCGCCACAGGGCCAGGACATCCGCTTCCAGGAGGATCGCATCGAGAGCGGCAAGAACTTCTGCAACAAGCTCTGGAACGCCTGCCGCTTCCGCCAGATGAGCGGCGAAGCGGGCGACAATTCCTCGCTCTCGACGATCCTCGCGCGCCTCGCGCCGGGGAAGTTCGACGCCGACGATCACGCCATCCTTCAGCGACTGCTCGCGACCACCCGTGAGGTGGACCGCTGTTTCGTCGAGTTTGAGTTCAGCGCGGCGGTGCAGGCCCTCTACGGATTTTTCTGGAACGATTTTTGCGACTGGTACGTGGAGGTCTCGAAATCGAAGCTCCAGGACCCCGAGACCAAGGCCACGTGCCTCGCAATCCAGGATCTGGTGCTGCGTCAGACGCTGCTCCTGTTGCACCCGTTCATCCCGTTCATCACCGAGGAACTCTGGCAGCAGCTGGGCTACAGCCCCGACGGCCGCTTCATCGAGGATTCGCACCTCGACAACGCCTCGCAGGTGGCCAACGCCGCCGTGCTGCACGGCTTGGTGCTCAACTCCGCGGCCGCCGCGACCATCGAGACGCTGAAGGAGTTCGTGTCGAAATCCCGCGCCCTCAAGGCCGACCACAATCTCGCCAGCCGCCGCGACGTGAAGTTCTTCGTCACCACGAGCGACCGCGAGTGGAAGACCATCGACGAAAATCTCGCGAAACTCATCCGCATGTGCGGCGCCGCGAGCATCGAGCGCCGCGACCAGGTCGACGGCGCCCCCGCCGTCGTGACGGTGCTCGGGACATTGTATCTCGATCTCGCGAGCACGGTGGATGTGGCTGCGGAAAAAATCCGCATGACCAAGGAACTCGACCAGCTCGCGAAACACATCGCCGGCACCGAGGCCCGCCTCGCCAACGAGGCCTTCGTGAGCAAGGCCCCGCCGGCTGTGCTCGAAGGTGCGCGCAAGCAGCTGGCCGACCAGAAGGCGAAGCAGGCGGAGATCGCGCGCTTGCTGAAATCGCTGGGGTGAGTCCCTTGGGGCATGCCTTCCCTCCCTCGGATTCTCGCCTTCGCCGGCAGCGCCCGGCGTGATTCCTTAAATCGCAAGTTCCTCGCCGTCGCCGTCGCGGCGGTGCGCGAGGCCGGGGCCGAGGTCACCTTGCTCGATTTGAACGAGTATGTGCTGCCGCTCTACCATGGGGATTTGGAGGAGGCCTCGGGCCTCCCGGAAAACGCGACGAAGCTCATCGCCCTCCTCGAGCAGCATCAGGGCCTCCTGATCGCCTCGCCGGAGTACAACGGCATGCTCACGCCGCTGCTCAAAAACACCCTCGACTGGTGCACCCGGGGCGACGGCGATCCGTTTGCGGGCAAGGTGGCCGCGGTCGTCTCGGCGTCGCCGGGCGGATTCGGGGCCGTGCGCTCCCTGGTGATGGCCCAGCAGCTCCTGTTGAAGCTCGGCTGTCACGTCGTGCCGGGCCAGACGGCGTTGCCGCAGGCCGGCAAGGCCTTTGACGAGGCGGGCAAGCTTACAGATGCTCGCGCGCTCAAGTCCGTTCAGGGGCTCGCGGTGTCGTTGGTTGCTTCGACGAAAAAGCTCTCGGCGTGATATCCGGACGACCTCCGTCCGGACGGAAGCGGCGGTCGGTCGAGGGTACCCAGGCTCCCCCAAGAATTCACGTTTGTGTGGCTTGCCCGCACGCGGGCGGTTCGCCAACGTCTCCCCTTTCATAATGAAAAAAGCCCTCATCACCGGAATCACGGGTCAGGATGGTTCGTATCTCGCCGAGCTATTGCTCGACAAGGGCTACGAGGTGCATGGCGTCATCCGCCGTGCCTCGACCTTCAACACGAGCCGCATCGACCACCTCTACCGCGACCCGCACGTGAATGGCGTGAAGCTCCATCTCCACTACGGCGATCTTGCCGACTCCGTGCAGATGGTAAAATTGCTCTACGAGCTCCAACCGGAGGAGATCTACAATCTTGGCGCCCAGTCGCATGTCCGGGTGTCCTTTGACATTCCGGAATACACCGGTGACGTCGTTGGACTCGGGGCGGTGCGCATCCTTGAGGCCATTCGCGAGGCCGGTCTCGTGAAGAAGTGCCGGTTTTATCAGGCCTCCTCGTCCGAGATGTTCGGCAAGGTCCAGGAGGTGCCGCAGACCGAGAAGACGCCGTTCTGGCCGCGATCGCCGTATGGCTGCGCCAAGATGTACGCCTACTGGCTCACGGTGAACTACCGCGAGAGCTACCACCTGCACGCCTCGAATGGCATTCTCTTCAACCACGAGAGCCCGCGCCGCGGCGAGACCTTCGTCACGCGCAAGATCACGCGCGCCGCCACGCGCATCAAGCTCGGCCTCCAGGACTCCCTCTACATGGGCAACCTCGACGCGCGCCGCGACTGGGGCTACGCCAAGGAGTACGTCGAGATGATGTGGGTCATGCTGCAGCAGGACCAGGCCGACGACTATGTGGTCGCGACCAACGAGACCCACACCGTGAAGGAGTTCATCCAGGAGACCTTCGGCCTGCTGAACCTCGACTGGGAGAAGTACGTGAAATACGACGCCCGCTATGAGCGTCCGGCCGAGGTCGAGCTGCTCATCGGCGACCCGGCCAAGGCCAAGCGCCAGCTCGGCTGGGAGCCCAAGGTGAAGTTCAAGGAACTGGTGAAGATCATGACCGAGGCCGACCTCGAACTCGCCAAGCGCGAGGCGCAGATCGCCAGCCTGCCCAACCCGACCCGCTCCCCGTTCGCATGAAGATCTTCATCGCCGGGCACAATGGCATGGTGGGCGGCGCGCTCGTCCGGCGCTTCGCCCGCGACGCGGGCACGACGCTGCTCCTCCGCACCCGCCGCGAGCTCGACCTCACCTCGCAGGCGGCGGTCGAGGCGTTCTACGCGGCGGAGAAGCCCGACGTCGCGATCATCGCCGCCGCCAAGGTCGGCGGTATCCACGCCAACAATACCTACCCGGCGGAATTTCTCTTCGAGAACCTCGCGATCGCCTCGAACACGATCCACGGCGCGTACCGGCACGGCGTGAAGCGCCTGCTCTTCCTCGGCAGCTCCTGCATCTATCCGAAGCACGCCCCGCAGCCGATGCCCGAGGACTGCCTGCTGACCGGTCCGCTGGAGCCGACCAACGAGGCCTATGCCATCGCCAAGATCACCGGCCTCAAGCTCGCGCAGTCCTACCGCCGCCAGTACGGCGTGATGTTTCACTCGGCCATGCCGACCAACCTCTACGGTCCCGGCGACAACTACCACCTGCAGAACTCTCACGTCCTCCCCGCGCTGATCCGCAAATTTCACGAGGCGAAGGCCGAGGGCCGGCCCGAGGTGGTCGCCTGGGGCACCGGTTCGCCGAAGCGCGAGTTTCTCCATGTCGACGATCTCGCCGATGCCTGCGCGTTTCTGCTCGGTCTCGAAAACCCGCCCGACTGGATAAACGTCGGCACCGGCACCGATGTGACCATCCGCGAGCTGACCGAGTGCGTCGCCGCCGTCACCGGGTTCTCCGGAAAGATCGTTTGGGATTCGACTAAACCCGACGGCACGCCGCGCAAGCTCATGGACGTCTCGCGTCTCACCGGCCTCGGCTGGAAGGCGAAGCTCGCCCTGCGCGAAGGCGTCGCGAAGACCTACGCCAGCTTTCTCGCGGAAAAGGCCGCGGGCACGCTGCGGAGCTGAGCCCGTGGGCCGGGCGAGGATCGGGGCCGGCGTACCGGCCCCGATTTTCCCCTTGCGACTTCGGCCGCAGTTTGCGGCCATGACCGTTCGTCACCATGGTCTCCACTGAAAATTTAAACCAAATCGAATCCATCAAGAAGCGCTCGGGGCATCTATGGAGGTTTCTTTGACTGCGATCAAAAGCTGAGGGAAATCGAGGCGATGGACGCCCAGATGGGTGCGCCTGACTTTTGGAACAGCAACGAGCGGGCGCAAAAGCACATCGCCAAGCTCAACGGCCTGAAGAAGGCCGTGCTCCCGGTCGTCGCCTTCCAGAAGAAGGTCGACGACATCGGCGTGATGATGGAACTGATGGAGGGGGAGGACGCCGCCGCGCAGGAAGCCTACGACAAGGAACTCAAGGGGACGCTCGCGGCGCTCACGACCGAACTCGACGAACTCGAGATCGCGTCGTTCCTCACCGGCCAGTTCGACCGCAACAACGCCATTTTTTCCATCCAGGCCGGCGCGGGAGGCACCGAGTCCAACGACTGGGCCGACATTCTCTTCCGCATGTATACGCGGTGGGCCGAGCGGCGCAATTTCACGACCGAGCTCATGGATGTACAGCCGGGCGACACCGCCGGCATCAGCAAGGCGACCATCCTCATCAAGGGCGAAAACGCCTATGGCTACGCCAAGGCCGAGCGCGGCGTCCACCGCCTCGTACGGATCAGCCCCTTCGACTCGAACAAGCGCCGCCACACCTCGTTCTGTGCGGTCGACGTGGTCGCCGAGATCACCGACGACATCGTCATCGAAATTCCGGAGAACGA
>JAPLTR010000955.1 GCA_026398065.1 Verrucomicrobiota bacterium
AGCCGATGACGGTGTGCCCCGCCTTGATGAACTCCTCCGCCAGCGCGCGCCCCAGCCCGAGCGTCACTCCCGTAAGAACGATTTTCATACGCGGAAAAGTAGCGGGCAGCGCGCAGTGACTAGCGAGTCGAAAAACATCCATCCCCTCCACGGGCGTGTCCGAGCCATGCTCGCTACTCGCTACCCACTACTCGCTACTTCAACCCATCACCGGCTCTGCAAACTGAACTTGTTCAGCCCGGTCTTCCGGCAGGCATCCATGACGAACGCCAGTTTCTTCAGCTGCGTCGTCTCGTCGGCCTTGATCAGCACCGGGATGTCGCGGTCCACCTTCTTCACGTCGTCGAGCAGCTTCAGCAACTGCTCGTCGCTCACATTCGCGCCGTTGAACGACACCGTGCCGTCCTTGTCGATGCCGATGGTGACGGTGCCCTTGAACTCGTTTTTGCCCGCGGTCTCGACCTTCGGCAGCGTGATGTTGAGCGTCGACGCCGACTTGAACTGCATCGTGACGAACGCAAAGAAGATCAGCATCACGAGCACGTCGATCAGCGGCACGAGGTTCAGCTCGGGCCGTTTGCGGCGCTTCTGTTGGAGGCCGCTCATTGCCGGGTGCGCTGCAGGATCCGCTCGAGCAACACGTCGAGCTGCGCCGAATAGTTCTCGATCTTGCGCTGGAGATAGCCGCTGCCCACGAGCGACGGGATGGCGATGCAGAGGCCCAGCACCGTGGCGGAGAGCGCGAGCGCGACGCCGCTGGTGAACTTCACCGGGTCCGGCAGGCCCGTGTCGGGCGAAATCTGGGAAAACACCTCCAACAGGCCGGTCACCGTGCCGGTTAGCCCGATCAGCGGGGCCGCCGCGTAGATGACGTCGAGGTACGGCACGCCGCGCTCCATGCGGTTGATCTCCAGCCGCGCGAAGGCCTTCACCGCCCCCTCGTCGTTCTTGTGCTGCTCGGCAAACTCGACGATGCGGGCCAGCACGGTGTGCTTGCCGCCGACGAGCGGCCGGCCGCCGACCACGGCGTCGACCAGGTCCGCCGGCATCACCGCCGCCCGGCGCAGGGCATAGGCGCGTTCACAGACGATGAAGACAGCCGCCGCCGAGCAGATGCCCAGCGGGTAAATCAGGATGCCGGCTCCCTTGAAAACTTCGATCATGGCGAAAAGCATGTTTGGCGAATGTGAACCGGTCAGACGCCCGCGCCGAGCAAAAGTTCGAAAATTGTGGCACGGACCTTTCGGCCCGTGCCCCCAACCCGTCCGCCCGACCGCGCGGAAAGTTACTCAAGCCGCCAGGTAGGGCAGCTTGGCCGCGGTCGTCTTCACCGCCGGCAGGCCGTCGATCAGTTCGCCGATGGAGTCCCAGCGACCGTTCACCAGCGCATCGCGCGCGGAGGCCCGCACCTCGGCCTTGACCGTCTGGCCGGCGAAACGGACCTCCTGCTTCACGACGTCGATGACGACCTCGGTGGCGGGATTCTTTTCGATAGCCGCGGCGATCTTCGCGATGTCCTCGCGGCTCGCCGTGGCGCAGGGGATGCCCAGCGTCGTGCAGTTGCCGAAGAAGATTTCCGCAAAGTTTTCCGCGATCACGGCCTTGAAGCCGTACTTCTGGATCGCCTGCGGCGCGTGCTCGCGCGAGGAGCCGCAGCCGAAGTTCGCGCCCGAGAGGAGGATCGTCGCGGCCTTGAAGCGCGGATCGTTCAACGGGTGCGGCTTGTCGGTGCCGTCGGCGTTCTTGCGCACGTCGTAGAAGAGGAATTCGCCGAGCCCGTCGAACACGATGCACTTCATGAAGCGCGCCGGGATGATGCGGTCGGTGTCGATGTCATTGCCGGGGACGTAAACGGCCGGACCGGTGACGGAGGTGATTTTTGCGAGAGCCATGGAAGGAGTCGTTTGAGGGGTTTAGTTGGCGCTGACGGCGAACACTTCGCGGGCGTCCGCGACCGAGCCGGTGACGGCGGCGGCGGCGACCATGAGCGGGCTCATGAGGAGCGTTCGGCCGGTGGGCGAGCCCTGGCGGCCCTTGAAGTTGCGGTTCGACGAGCTCGCGCAGAGCTGGTCGCCGATGAGCTTGTCGGGGTTCATCGCGAGGCACATCGAGCAGCCCGCCTCGCGCCATTCGAAGCCGGCCTCGCTGAGGATCTTGTCGAGCCCCAGCTTCTGGCACTGGAGCGCGACGATCTGCGAACCGGGGACGGCGATGGCCTTGACGCCCTTCGCGACCTTCTTGCCCTTCACGTAGCGCGCGACTTCCTGGAAGTCGCTCAGGCGGCCGTTGGTGCAGGAGCCGAGAAACGCGACGTCGATCTTCGTGCCCATGATGGGCGCGCCGGGCTTCAGCTTCATGTAGGCGAGGGCTTCCTCGATGGAGGCTTTCTCGTCGACGACGTTGGTCTTCGATGCGTCCGGGATGTTCTCGTTGATGGCGATGGCCTGGCCGGGATTGATGCCCCAGGTGACCGTCGGCGCGATGTCCGCCGCCGCGATCTTGACGACGTCGTCATAGTGACAGCCCGGATCGCTCGCGAAACTCTTCCAGTTGGCGACCGCCGCGTCCCATTGGTCCGCCTTCGGCGAATAGGGACGGCCCTTCAGGTAGGCGAAGGTGGTCTCGTCGGGATTCACATAACCGGCGCGGGCGCCGCCCTCGATGGACATGTTACAAACGGTCATGCGCTCTTCCATCGTGAAGCGGTCGAACACCTCGCCCGCGTACTCGTAGGCGAAGCCCGTGCCGCCGTTTACGCCGAGGACGCGGATGATGTGGAGAATGACGTCCTTCGCGTACACGCCGGGGCGGAGCTTTCCGCTCACCTCGATGCGGCGGACCTTGAGCTTGCCCAGCGCCATCGTCTGCGTCGCGAGCACGTCGCGGATCTGCGTCGTCCCGATCCCGAAAGCGATCGCGCCAAAGGCCCCGTGCGTGCTCGTGTGCGAGTCGCCGCACGCGATCGTGGTGCCGGGCTGGGTGATGCCCTGCTCGGGTCCGACGATGTGGACGATGCCCTGCTTGCCGCTCGCGCGGTCGAAGAAGGTGATGCCGGTCGAGGCGCAGTTCTTGCGCAGCTCTTCCATCATGGCCTGCGCGAGGGGATCGCGGTACGGCTCGGCAAACTGGTCGGTGGGCACGATGTGGTCGACCGTCGCAAAGGTGCGGTGCGGCATCGCGACCTTCAGGCCGAGGTCGCGCAGCATCCCGAAGGCCTGCGGGCTCGTCACCTCGTGGATGAGGTGGGTGCCGATGAGGAGCTGGGTCTGGCCGTTGGCCAGCGTGCGGACCGCGTGGGCGTCCCACACTTTTTCGAAAAGGGATTTGGGCATGGTGGAAAGGACCCACCTTACCAAATCTTGCCATGCCGGGGAAATACTTATTTGGGTATCTGTGATGCCGCGCGAGTATCAGTTCCCGTTCGAACTCCGCCACCTCGTTTACTTCCGCGAGGTGGCGCGCCAGCTCCATTTTCGCAAGGCCGCCGAGACCCTCGCTGTCGCCCAGCCCGCGCTCAGCCGCGCCATCGCCCAACTGGAGGCCGCCCTCGCCGCCCGCCTGCTCCACCGCACCCGCCGCGGCGTCGAGGTCACCCCGGCCGGGAAACTCCTCCTCGAACGCATCGAGCCCCTCTTGCGCTCGGTCGCCGCCATCCCCGCCGACCTCCAGGCCCTCACCGAGGGTCAGGTCGGGCAGGTCCGCGTCGCCTTCACCGGCCTCGCGATGGCCACGGTCCTGCCCCCGATCATCCGGGAGTTTCACACGCGCCACCCCGGCATCCGGCTCGAGCTCACCGAATCCCCCACCTCCGCGCAACTCGCCGCCCTCGTCGCCGGCGATATCGCCTGCGGTTTTTTCCATCCCGACGCCCCCACGCCCGGCGTCCGCACCCACGTCCTGCTCCGCGAGCACAACGGCGTGC
>JAPLTR010000457.1 GCA_026398065.1 Verrucomicrobiota bacterium
TGCCTGTGTCATCGTCCGAGCGTTCCTCAGTCTCCACGCGTTGGCCCGTGGTGACGCCCAGTGCCCTCTGGAAGGCTACCGCGGCTGTTTTCGTCTGTTCGTTCGTGATCGTCGCCCGTGCCTGCGGCTACGATTTCTACGCGGTCTCGGCCTATGCCGGATACTTCGCCGCCTTTGTCGCGCTCCCGGGCGTCGTCGTGCTTGCGGCGCTGAACCGCGGTCCGCTGTCCATCGCCACGGTGGTGGCCCTGGCGCTGCCGACCGGGTTTGCGATCGAGATTTTCAGTTATCTGGGAATGGCGTCGCTCGGCGCGAAGGAACTGTATCGTTTCCTGCCGGCGCTGTGGCTGGCGGCCGGTGCATTCTTATGGAGCCGCCGCAAGGTCTGGCCGGTGCAGCGACGGGTTTCCGGTGCCCAGGCCGGCTTGGCGCTCGGCATGGCGGTGGCGTTCCTTGCCACCATGGTCATGGCCGCGAGCCAGATGTTTGCAGAGTCTCCCCTTGCCACCGGCATGCCATCCCGGGCGATCTTTCATGACTGGGTGTACCTCGTCAGCCGCGCGGCGGTGATCAAGAACAACTGGCCGCTCGACGACCCCAGTCTCTCGGGCACTCCTCTGCAATATCACTACTTCATGATGGTGCACGCGGCGGCCGCCTCGGCGACGACCGGTGTGGAGCTGACCCTCCTTTTGTTGCGCCTGATGATCGTGCCCCTGTCCGCCGTGATGCTGGCGCAGGCGTACCTGTTGGGCCGGCGCGTGGCCCGTAGTCCCTGGGGAGGGGTTGTTGCGGCCATGCTCGTGGTGATGGCGGGTGAGGCCTCGTTTGCGGGGGACTACGGTCATCCGATGTACCTTGGGCTGTTTGCCCGCTGGCTGTTTGTGAGCCCGACGTTTTTCTTTGGGATGATCTTTTGCGGGGCGCTGCTGCTCGCGATTGCCCGGTGCGACCGGTTGTCCCGCTGCGGGGTGCAACACCACGCCTGGCTTTTTCTTCTCGCAGCGGCCGGGACTGGGGCGAAGGGCACGGTCCTGCCGGTGGTCATTGTTGCCCTCGGCCTTTTGGTGGTGTGGCGCTGGGCACGGGAGGGGCGTTTTCCGGGTCGTTTGGTGGCGTTTGGTTTTGGGCTGAGCGCGGGTTTCTCCCTGGTGTATTTTGCGACGATGTCGGCGTGGCGGACGGGTGACGCGGCCTTCCGTCCGTTCCATGTTTTTCAACTCACCGAGTTCTGGCAGACTTTTCTGCCGATGTGGCGGCAGGCGCTGGGGGTCTGGCTTCCGGCGTCGCTGGCGGCGCCGCTGGCCGCCGTCGCCTGCGCCCTTGTGGTGTTCGCCGGCACGGCGGGGGTGCGCATGCTGGCCATCCCCTATCTGGTTTCCTGCAAATACCCCGGGCGCGATCCGCTCGTGGCCTGGCTCGGCGCTTTTTTTGTCGCCAGCACTTCGATGGGCCTGCTCATGGAGCTCAACAGCTACGGGGAACTGTACCTAGTCCTGATGGACCGCCTTCCGATGGCCGTGCTCGCCGCGGCGTTCGTGGTGGAGGCTGTCCGGCGGTTCCACCTCTGGCGTCGGGGGATGGCGCCGTGGACCTTTTGGATTCCGGGCGTCCCGCTGGGCGCCTGGGTTCATCGCGTTCTTGCCGGGCTCGCCGTGGGCGTGGTCGCGGTGGCGGTGGTCCTGCAGGCCAACCTCTGGCTTTCCCGCAACCGCGTCGGGTTTGCGTCCTGGCTCTCCACCCCCGTGAAATTGCGCGCCGACGAACAGATGGGCCAGTTGCAGGAGGCGCTGGTCTGGATTCGTGGCAATACCGAGCCCAACGCCGTCATCGTCGCCAACGCGTGCACGCCCGAGAACATGAAGAAGGATCACTGGGGGGCGCTGGATCGCACGCTTACGGGGGTCCATTTCTACTACTCGGCCCTGTCCGAGCGCCGGCTGTGGTTTGAAGGCCCGAACTACATCATGGACACCACCCGGGCCCGGATCCGGGCCAATCTCGCTTCCGCTTTCTTTTACCGGGGACGCCCACTGGATGCCGCCGTCATCAGTGATGATCCCTGTTATGCGCTCGTCGATCACAGCCTTGCGGACGGTGCGAAGGTCGGCGCGCCGGGCACGACCAGGGTCTTTGCGAACGCCCGGATCGACATTTATCGACTGCCGCGCGCATCCACGGCCAGAGCGCCCGTGGGCGTGGTCGTGGCGTCGACGCACGAAGACTAACGTTTCGCCAACGATTCGGACACCATCCGAACCGTCTGGCCTAGTTTCACAAAGCGCTTGCGGGGGCCGCAACACCCCGGAAGTTTCTCGCATGATGCAACGTCCTTTTGCGGCCCTCGCGGTCGCGCTGTCATTCGTCTTTACCCTCGGCGCCCGGGCCGAACTTGACCTCCGGAACTTCGATCTGAAGGTCAGGCCGCAGGATGATTTTTACCGCTACGTCAACGGCACCTGGCTGGACAAGAATCCGGTCCCGCCGGCCTTCGAGCGCTGGGGGGGATTCATCCAGTTGCAGGAAGACAACCAGAAGAAGCTGCAGGCGATCTGCGAGCGGGTCGCCGCCAAGGCCGCGGGCGCCACCCCGGTGGAGAAGATGGTCGGCGACTTCTATGCCAGTGGGATGGACGAGGCCGCCGTCAATGCCGCCGGCCTCAAGCCCCTGGAGCCCGAACTCGCCCGCCTGAAGACCATCAAGACTCCGGCCGACATCCTCACCGCGATCGCCCGGCTCCACTCCTTCGGCATCAACGTCGGCTTCTCCTTCGGCTCCTCGCCCGACCTGAAGAACAGCGAGCGCGAGATGGCCCGTCTCGGCCAGGGTGGACTCGGCCTCCCTGAGCGCGGCTACTATTTTAACGACGACGAAAAATCCCAGAAGATCCGCCAGCAGTACGTCGCCCACATCGCCAACCTGTTTGTGCTCCTCGGGCAGTCGCGGGATTCCGCCACGGTGTCCGCCCAGGCGGTGCTGCTGATCGAGACCAAGCTTGCGCTCAACTCTCTCTCGCGCGTCCAGCTCCGCGACCCCTACCGCAGCTACCACAAGATGCGGCTCGCCGATGTGATCGCGAACTCGCCCGGTGTCGATTTTTCGCACTATCTCGCCGCCACCGGCGCGCCTGCGTTTGAGGACGTCAATCTCGCGCACCCCGAGTTTTTCCAGGGCTTCGAGCGGGTGCTGCTGACGACGTCTGCGGCCGACTGGCAGGCCTACCTCGGCTGGCATCTCGTGCGCTACGCGGCGCCCTACCTCAGCGAGCCCTTTGTGAAGGAAAACTTCGCCTTCGCCGGAACGGTGCTCACCGGGGTCACCGAAATGAAGCCCCGCTGGAAACGCGTCGTCTCCGTCGTCGACGGCAATATCGGCGAGGCGCTCGGTCAGCTTTATGTCGCGGAATTTTTCCCTCCCGCCGCGAAGGAGCGCATGTCCCGGCTCGTCGAGGACCTGCGGGCCTCGCTCCGCGACCGCCTGACGGCGCTCGAGTGGATGGACGCCCCGACGCGGACCAAGGCGCTCGCCAAGCTCGCCGCCTTCAAGGTCAAGATCGGCTACCCCGACACCTGGCGCGACTACGGCTCCGTCAAAATCGTCCGCGACGACTACCTCGGCAACGTGATGCGGTCCGACGCGTTTGAGGTCTCGCGCCGGCTCGCCCGGATCGGGCAGCGCGTCGACCGCACGGAGTGGGGGATGACGCCGCCGACCGTCAACGCCTACTACCGGCCGACCAACAACGAGATCGTTTTCCCCGCGGGTATTCTTCAGCCGCCGTATTTCGACCTGAAGGCCGACGACGCGCTCAACTATGGCGGCATCGGCGCGGTCATCGGCCACGAGATGACGCACGGTTTTGACGACAGCGGCTGCAAGTACGACGCGGACGGCAACCTGAACAACTGGTGGTCGGACGAGAGCGCGAAAAACTTCAAGGCCCGTACCAACGCCATCGTGAAACAGTTCGCCGCCTACTCGCCTCTGCCCGGGGTCAAGCTGAACGGCGAGCTCACGCAGGGGGAAAACATCGCCGATCTCGGCGGGATCAAGATCGCCTACGGTGCGCTCCAACGGGCGCTTGCCGACAAACCGCGGAACCAGATCGACGGCTTTACGCCGGAACAACGGTTTTTCATGAGCTGGGCGACGGTCTGGCGCATCAACTCCCAGCCCGAGACCTCCCGCCTCCGGGCGAACACCGACCCGCATTCGCCGGGCGAATTTCGCGCCAACGGACCGCTGACCAACCTGGACGAGTTCGCCAAGGCGTTCGACGTCCCCGAAGGCGCCCCGATGCGCCGCGCTCCCGCCGAGCGCGTGATCATTTGGTGACCTCGCGGCCCGTCCCTGACTAGAACAGGAAACCGCCGGTCAGCGCCGACAGCGTCGCGAGTTCGGCGGTGCCCTGAAGGTCATACCATTTGGTCATCGACCAGCCGGTGCCGACCTGCGTGCTCACGTTGTTCAAGGACTCATCGTAGTGGAATTTCCATTGCGCGGCCGCGTTGACGTTTTTTGCAATGATCGACCCCGTGAAAGTCCTGGTTGCGCCGCCACCGTTGAGGGTGAGGGTGGCGACCGGGGCGTAGAAGCACGCGTTGGTGTCACCGGCGTGACCGAGCGTGAGCGAATTGTCCAAGCTGTAGAACTGCAGGGCCCCCGCCCAGTTGGGATTGGTGAAGCCCGTGTTGCCGGTGGTCGTGATGTCACCGCACCACACGATGCACGAGGCGTCGGTCCCGAGCGTGAGGCCGGAGCCGACGGAGAGGGCCACGATGGTGACGTTCTTCCCGGCGGTGATCGTGGTGGCTTCCAGCTTGTCTAGGGAGTAGTAGTAGTAGCGGCCGTCGGCGGCCGCGTTGTCGCCGGTCCGCGGCAGCACGGCGGGAATCGACCAGACAAAATAGTGGCCGGACCAGCCGTTCCAGCTCGGGAAAATGGGCGACGGGTAGACGCCCACATAGTTGGGGATGATGCTGCCATTGACCTGGCTCTGGTCGGGGGCCGTCACGGTTGCGCCCAGGAGCACATTGCCGTTGACCATGGTGCTGCTGCCGAGGGTGATCGAACCGGCCATTGCGACGAGGTTGCCCTTGGCCCCGGCGCCGTTGCCGGGGTAGGCGAGTCGCGTGGCGCCGGCGACGCCCGTGGGGTTGGAGTTGAAGCTGTCGACCGTGGTGCCGCTCCCCAGGGTGAGGGCGTTGGACGTGATGATCGCCGCGTTGTAGGCGCCGCGTTTCTTCATCGCGACCTTGTAGGCCTTGGTGATTGGCGGACTGCCGTCCAACGGCGTGATGGTGGCCTGCGCCACGACCGACGGCAGGCTGAGCGTGCCGTCGAAGCCGGTCACGTAGACTTTCACGACGCCGACCGCGCTTGGGCCGCAACTGAAGGAGGGCAGGGTGAGGGAGGCGTTGCTCAGGCTGAGCGTCCAGCCCGACCAGGCGGTGGCGATGCTGGTGCCCGTGTCCATCAATCGATAGCAATACACGGCTTCCTCCAGGCCCGCTTCGGCGAGGTTGGCGGCGCAGTTTACATAGTACGTGCGCTGGGAGAGCTTCAGGGCGTTGCGGCTGAGATTGAGGTAGCCGACCAGACCGACCCCGACCGCGGTGGCGACGAGCATCGCGCTCAGCAGGAGGCTGCCACGCTGCCTGGCGCGCGGCCAGCGGCCGGAGAGTGGGTTCGGCGGGGTTTTCATGAGACCGGTTTGTTGCGCAACGTGTAGGTGTTGGCGTCGGTCGTGGTGGTCCTTGCGGCCCCGCTGGCGGAGCGGGTGGCGGTCAGCGAAATCTTGACCCGCTTGGTGGCGTTGTCGGTCGATGCGGAGTTGCCGGACGTGTCGAACCGGGAAAACGCCAGGGCGGAGACCCCGCTCGCGAGCTGCAGGCGGCCGCTCGTGCTCGCGCTGCTGGCCCCGGGAACCCGGTAAAAGATCTTCGTCGAGCTGTTCCACGCGTAGGTGTACTGCGCGGTGGTGCCGTCGCTCTTTGCGACGGTGACGGTGATGTCGGTCGCGCTGTTGAAGGTGAAGGCGCTGGCGGCCTTGAGATCGACGCCGAGCTGTTCGAAGGCGCTGCGCAACTGCGAGTCCATCTCGGAATATTGCGCCAGGCGGACCCCGCTGCGCATCAGCTGCATGCTGGCCGTCAGGACGCCCGCGAGCACGAAACTGCTGATCCCCGCGGCGACCATCAGTTCGACGAGGGTGAACGCGCGGCGGGTGTCGCGCGGCTTACTTCTGGCTCGTGAAATAGGTTTGGAGTCCGCCATTGCCGTAGTAGGTGCTCTGGCTGCGCTGCTGGGTGCGGCCGTCGTAGTTCTTCCAGGTCACGGTCAGCGTGATCTGGAGCAGTTTCCCGCCTCGGTTCGGCACCGTGGCGGTGGCGCGCGCGAGCGTGAACCGGCCCGCCACGGCGGGATTCGAGAGAAAGACGCTGTCGATGGCCGCCACGTAGCTGGCCGCGCTGACCTCCGACCAGGTGAGCAGGCGCTCTTTCTCCAGTTCGCACTGCAGGATCCGGCACGCCGTCTCGATGTTTCGCGCGGAATCGAGATTCAGAAAGGCGCGTTGGAGCACCGTGATCGAGGTCGTGATCGCCAGCGCAAACACGAGGACCGACATGAGCACCTCGACGAGGGTAAATGCCCGGCTTCGCCGTCGGGGGAGGGGCGTTGGGCCGTGGCCGGGAGTCTGGAAGCGGTAGGCGCGCATGGTGGCTCGTCTACGTCTATCGGAACGGACCCGGGATAAGTTAAACCCCCTACGGTCGTTTCCCGCGGATCGTTTCGGTGCGGTCCGGGGCCCTCAGGGAATACGCCGGTAGGTTTCCCCGCAAAACGTGAGGGTGGTTGGGTCCGTCAGGCGCATCGCTCCGCCCGGCTGGTGTCCGAGCACGGCGATTTTTCCATCGATCCGGCCGACGCGGAAGGTGTCCCGGATCAGACTGGGTGTGCTTTGGGCATTGAGTTGGAAGAGCTTCATCGTGCCGTCGGCGGCGAGGGCGATGCCGTGGTGTCCGGCCTGCGACCCGGTCATATAGACGCCCGCCATGGCGCTGCGCGTCGTCTCGGCCTCCGGCTCATGGGCGATCGGCTCAAACGCTTCGGCGGGGCCCGGCGAGGCGGCCGAACGGGGTGTATAGACCAGATACCCGGTGAGCAAGATT
Source organism: Verrucomicrobiota bacterium (assembly GCA_026398065.1). Classification (GTDB taxonomy): domain Bacteria; phylum Verrucomicrobiota; class Verrucomicrobiia; order Opitutales; family Opitutaceae; genus GAS368. Next base: position 7,173 of record JAPLTR010000457.1, read on the forward strand.
GTGGCGGCGGACAGTGTGACCCGGTGCCAGACCCGCAGGGCGGAGACCGGCTTGGGCTGGACAAATGGCAGCGTGGGCTCCGGTTGCGGGTCGTCCGCCAGGGGAAAAGGAGGCCGCGTGCGCGCCGCCGCGGCGGTTCCGTCGAGTTCTGCCAGCAGCTGGAGGGCGGTGAGCACGAGCGCCGGTTCCAGCGGACGGCGCGGATCGTAGACGTGCAACTGGCCCATGCCGGTGCGCACGACGTACTTGGACCGGCGGGATTCGAAAACAATCTCGGGCTCCGCCCGGGCGTTTTCCGCGGGGTCCAGTTGGCAGAAGCGGTCGAGCAGCACGACCACCTCGTGGGCGGCCAGCTCACCGAGGCATTCCTTGCCATAGTCCGGCGAAGCATGCGCGGCCTCGAGGTCGAGATTGGTCAGGGTGGTCCGAAACATGGCGCGTCAGGGGGGGGCGGCGGGCGCGGTGAACTCCACCTGCACCGTAAGCACCGGCCAGCCGTTAAATCCGGTGCGGAACTTGCCGGTGGTGAGATTGCCGTCGTCGATGCGGCGGTCGATTTCCAAGAGATCCTCTTGGGTCAGCGCGAGGGGTGGACTTGGCGGGAACGCCGTGAGGGCCAGGGTGCCGCTAATCGGGGCATTTTCAACGATCTCGCCGGCCGCGATGTTCACCCAGCGGTAAGCTCCGCCGACGGCGGACGGGGCGGTCCAGTCGACCTGGGTGAGATGGGGGGCCATGCCGGGCGGGATCACGCCGGCATCGGAATCGGGTGGAGCCACCCCTTTTTCCTTGATGTAGGCCTGGAAGGCCGCTGCGGCGAACGTAAGATCCTTGGTGAAGCGGTCCACGGCCGCAGTGTGCCGGTGATGTTGTACCGTCGTGACCGTCGCGCCCACCGCCAGAAAGCCGACCAGGGCGATCAGCAGCAGATCCGACACCCACCATACCTTCCGCGTCGGAGCGATCGCCGGAGGCGGGCCGGCATCGGCCGGGTGACCCGGTGACGGTTCCAGCTGAGTTGGGTCGGCGTCACGGGAGAGTTCGGGCGCGGTGATCATTGACCGAGATGCAGGTGGGCTGGGAATTCGATGGAAGTGGGGCGGATAGAGAGGAGGCATGGCCCACCGACTACGGCGGGTGCCAAGGGTCTATCGGCAAAAGGGCCTCAAACTTTATCGGTTTCCAAGGGTGCATCCCTGTCCGCCCGGGGCGGTTGGGCGATTTTTCCGGAGCCATGGGTGCTTTCCGGGAAATCCCGCCGGTTCGTTCCGGTGGAGCGGTTTGCGAAAAATACTCACCCTTCTTCCTCCCGCAGCGCGGCTGGTCTCCTTGGGGGGCGACCCGACGCCCGTTCGTGCCGGTGGCCGCTGAAACGGAGCCAAGCCGCGCCGCAAATGGCGCGGGTTGGCTCCATGGAGAAGATCGGCTGGTCCGATCGCTTCAGCGTTTTCAATCGGCCTTGGCGCGTGGCGTGTAGACCTTCTGCGCCAGTCCCGCGCCGAGATGGCGACGGAAGGTGGCGAGGTC
>JAPLTR010000886.1 GCA_026398065.1 Verrucomicrobiota bacterium
CTCCGCATCGACCACGATCTCGTATCAAAATAAATCGTACGGCTCGGAGGCCAGCCGCCCGATCCCGCGGATGATGAGCTGCGAGCCGTCGCTCCAACGGTAGGCCTTGTTGAACCGCGGCGAAGTCAGCTGAGCCTCCGAGAAATACGGGCTCAGTGCCGCGCGCAGTTCCACCGGCCGGACCCCGCCGGCGTCGCCCAGCCGGTAGACGAGCACCTCCGCCGTGTTCTTTCCCGTGAAGTGCGAGACGGCGAGGGCGCGGCTGTCGTACGACCACAGCGTCTCGAAGGAATTGTTGGTCTGGAAAATATTGCGGGCCTGGGCCTCGCCGCGCCGGTAAACCCGCAACCAGTGCCGCAGGTGGTCGAACTCCTGCGAACTGCGGCTGCCGACCACCGCGTTGCCGTCGCGGGCGACGCTTTCCGCGGTGGAGGGGTACTTGCCCCGCGCCGTGAGGCGGATCTCGACGGTGATCCGCGGATCAGGCCAGATGACAGTGGCGCCCGGCGGGATAAATGCGTCGCCTTCCATCCGGCTGAAATCCAGTTCGGGCAGGGGCGGGAGTTTCAGCGCCACGGTCGGCCCGGCCGAAGGCGTGACGAAGGGCGGCGGTGTCCACGCGGCTCCGTTCGACGGCGGCGGCACGTGGCGGCAACCGGTGACAACCAGACTGAGCAGGCAGAACGCGACGGGGTGGGGGAATTTCATCGGCAAGTGCCCGCGAGGCGAGCGGGTGGGGATGTGCGGACCTGCCCTCTACTACGGACCACGGGCGGAAATCTTAGAAAAACGTAAAACGCCGCCCTCGTTCTGTCACCACGCTGTGGCGATGGCCTGGGGCGGGGCGTCAGTCGCCCCCAGGCGCCTGCAAGACAGGCGCCCTACAGCTTGGCGCTTGGTCCTCGATTCCAAAAACGGAGGGGCGTTGGCCTTACTCCGGTCCGCCCTACAGACACCTACCCGTTGAGCGCTTTCTTGATGAGCGCTTCCGTGGTCGACTTGGCGCCGAGGGCAAGGGCGGCGTGACGGACGGCCTGGTCGGCGTCGGTGCCCTTGTAACCGAGGGCGACCAGCGCGGCGACGGCGTCGCGGTGCGCGCTCTCGCCGGCCGGAGCAGGACTGGACTCCGAGCCCAGGTCGGTCGCGGCGCCGGAGATCGCGCCCAGCTTGGCGCGGAGTTCCACGACGAGGCGCTCGGCGGTTTTCTTGCCGATGCCGGGGGTCTTCGCGAGCGAGGTGATGTCGCCGGCGCGGATGGCGCCTTCGAGTGACGAGAGGGAGAGCCGGCTCATGATCCCGAGAGCACCCTTGGGGCCGACACCGGTGACGTTCTCGATCAACAGGCGGAAAAAGTCGCGCTCCGCCGGGGTCGTGAACCCGTAGAGGGTCTGCGCATCCTCGCGGTAGATCACGAGCGTGTGGAGCTTCACCGTCGCGCCGGGCAGGGGGAGTTTCTCCGCCGTGGTGACGGGCACGTGCACCTCGTAGCCAAAGCCGTTGAGCTCGATGATCGCGTGCAGCGCCGTGGCGGACTCAAGTTTGCCTTGGATGGAGGTGATCATGAAAAGAGAATGCGGACGGAACCGGGGTTGACGAGTCAGACCAACGCAACTCCGAATGCGTCTTGGAGGGCGTCCGTGTGGCGGACGCCGTTTGGGGAGAGCGGACGAAGGCGTCTGCAAGACAGACGCCCTACAGAACTCAGTGGGCTCGGTGTCATGGCTCCGTGACCTCTGTGAACCAATCCGGGCGCTGAGTTACTTCAATCCCAGCACATCCTGCATGTCGTACACCCCGGGAGGCTGCGTGACGACCCACTGGGCGGCGCGGAGGGCGCCCCGGGCAAAGATGCCGCGGTCGGTGGCCTTGTGGGTGAGTTCCACGCGTTCGCCGAGGGCCGCAAACATCACGGTGTGTTCGCCGACGACATCGCCGCCGCGGAGGGCGTGCACGCCCACTTCCGTCGGCGTGCGCTCGCCGACGATGCCCTCGCGACCGTGGCGCAGGGCCTCGGCTGTGAGCTTGCGCTCCTCAAGGATGATTTCGAGGAGGCGCGCGGCGGTGCCGCTGGGGGCGTCCTTCTTAAAACGGTGGTGCATCTCGATCACCTCCGCGTCGTAGTCGGAGCCGAGCACGCTGGCGGCGCGGCGCGTGAGCGCGAAGAGCAGGTTGACGCCGACGGAGAAATTTCCGGCCCACACGCAGGGGACCTTCGCGGCGAGGGCGAGCAGTTCGGCCTTCTCGGCGGCCGAATGGCCGGTCGTGCCGATCACGAGCGCCTTTTTCTTCGCGGTCGCCACGGCGATGGTCGCGCGGGTCGCGGCATGCGAACTGAAGTCGATGATGACATCGGCGCGGTCGGCGGCGGCCGGGAGATCGTCGCCGACGTCCACCGCCGCGCCAACCGTCAGGCCCATTTTCGGGGCGCTGCCGATCAGTTCCAAACCCATGCGCCCCCGGGCGCCGTTGATGAGAACGCGGAGTGACATGGGGAGGGTCAGTCGAAGGTGGCGAGGACGGCCTCGAGGGTCTTGGCGTTGGCCGGAGTCATGTCGCAGAGCGGCTCGCGAACCTCGGTGGACGTGATGAGGCCACGGCGCAGGGCGGCGGCCTTCACGGGCACGGGATTGGGCTCGATGAAGAGGGTCTTGAACAGCGGGTAGAGCTTGCGGTGGAGCTTGCGGGCCTTGGCGAAATCCTCCGCCAGGGCGAGGCGCACCAGCTGGGTGACTTCGCGCACGTAAACGTTGGACGCGACGCTGATCACGCCCTCGGCGCCGACGGACATGAAGGGCAGAGTGAGGGAGTCGTCGCCGCTCAGCACGGTGATGTCGGAGCCGAGGGCCTGCTTGAGCTGGTCGACGCGATCGACGCTGCCGCCGGCCTCCTTGATCCAGCGGACATGGTTGTACTTGGCGCGGAGGCGCTCGACGACCGGCACGCCGATCTCGATGCCGCAACGGCCGGGGATCGAGTAGAGGATGATCGGCTTGTCCGTCGCGTCGGCGATGGCGCAGAAATGGCGGAACAGGCCCTCCTGGCTGGGCTTGTTGTAGTACGGCGCGACCACGAGCATGGCATCGGCCCCGGCCTCGTGAGAGAGCTGGGTGAGCTCGATGGCCTCGTGGGTCGAGTTCGACCCCGTGCCGGCGATGACCGGGACGCGGCCGGCGGTGTCGGCGATCACGGCGCGGATGACCTCCATGTGCTCCTGGTGGGACAGGGTGGGGGATTCACCGGTGGTGCCCACGGGCACCAGGCCGTCGATCCCACCCTTGATCTGGTAAGAGACGAGTTTCTTCAGGCTGGCATAGTCAACCTGGCCCTTGAGGAAGGGCGTTACGAGCGCGGTGATCGTACCGGTGAGCGGACGGAGTTTCATGGGTGGAGGCAGAGTTGCCTTGCGGAACACAGCACGGCGAAATAAGGAATCCGCAACGCTTTTTTACCCATGTCGACCGTCACAACTCATACCGAAATCATCAACGACCTGCTCAAGCTCGCCGTCGACAGCGGGGTCAGTGACATCATCATCAAGTCCAACAAGCCGGGCTACGTGCGCCTCTCCGGCAAGCTCAAGCCCGTGGACATGGACCCGATCTCCTGCCCCGAGGCGCAGGCTTGGGTGGACGAGCACGTGCCGCGCGTCTTCAAGGAGAAGTGGGACGATCTCGGCCAGGTGGACTTCGCCTACGCGGTCGAGGGCATCGGGCGGTTTCGCGTCAATGCGTTTCACCAGCGCGGCTTGGTCAGCATCGTGCTGCGCCATATCAAGAGCACCGTCCCGACCTTCGACCAGCTCGGCCTCGGCCAGACGGCGGACGCCCTGATCAAGCTCGTGCAGGCCAAGGACGGCATCCTGCTCGTCTGCGGCGCCACGGGCTCCGGCAAGAGCTCCACGATGGCCGCCATGATGAACTGGGTGAACCAGAACATGGACAAGCACGTCGTCACGATCGAGGACCCGATCGAGTACACGTTTTCCGACGACAAATCGCTGTTCCAACAGCGCGAGATCGGCCTCGACGTCCCGAGCTTCGAACTGGCGATCAAGGCCGTGCTCCGCCAGAACCCCGATATCATCCTGATCGGCGAAATGCGCGACCGCGAGACGTTCGAGACGGCGATCAGCGCCGCGGAGACGGGCCACCTGGTGTTTTCCACGATGCACGCCGCGACGGTGGCGCAGTCGCTCACGCGCCTCTTCGAATTTTTCCCGCCGGAGGAGCAGATCCAGGCCCGGCGCGCGATCTCGGGTTCGCTGCGCGGCTTCATCTGCCAGAAGCTCGTGCCCAAGATCGACGGGGTGGGGCGCCAGCCGGCGAACGAAATCCTCACCGCCGACGCCACGGTGAAAAACCTGATCCTCGAGGGGCAGTTCGAGAAGATCCAGGGCCTCCTCGACAGCAGCAGCGATTCGGCGAGCTTTTCCTTCAACAAAGACCTCTACCGCCTCTGGAAGGCCGGGATCATCGGCAAGGCCGAGGCCCTGCGCTTCTCGCCGAACCCGCAGGCGCTGGAGATGAACTTCAAGGGCATCTTCATCAAAACCTGATGCGCGTGGGACGGTCATGGGTTCTCCTCTGCTGGGCGACGATCGCGTTCGCCGAGGAAAAACCGCCGTCCCCGCCTCCCGCGTCGCCGCCCGAAGACACGCTCGAAACCGCCCGGCGAGAACTCGAGGCCATCAAATCGGTCCGGGGCGGCGTGGAGCAGCCCCGCCCGGATCTGCCGCGTTTTTCGATACCCGAGGCGCCTGGCAGCTCCGCTGCGCCGCCCCGCCTGCCACCGCGGCTCACCCCGACGGACGCCGCCGCGGCCAAGAAGTCCGCAAACTGGCTGGTCGATGCGATGATGAAAAAGCCCGCGCCCTCCGTGGACGGCCGGGACCGCCGGTCCAGCGACGGAGCCGAGGGGACTGATCTGGCGGAAAAGGGTGCGGCGGCGGGCGAGACGAATCTGGAAGCCAAGGTCACGTTCGGTGATGCCACGCAGCGGCGCGGTGCGACGAAGTCGGGTGACCCGGCGCTCAACCCGCTGAACGGTTTCATGGCCGGCTGGATGTCGGCCCAGGATTACAAGTTGCTCCAGCCCGGGATGGGACAGGAAAGCTCCGCCAACCTGATCGCGCGCGGCGAATCGTCGTCCTACCTCTCCGCGGCACCCGGCGGCGCGGCGGGTGGCGCGAGTCTGGCTGGCACCGGTCGGACCACGACTGCGCGGCCGGCGACGCCCCCGCGGGAGAATCCGTTCCTCGCGGCCGCGCCGCCGTCTCCGGCCCCGGTCCCGCCCGGCCTTTCCGGCGTGATTCCGCCGAAACCGAAGACGGCGGTTCCGCCGCCGAAGACCACGCCCCCGCCGCCCGAACCACCTCCGCAAAAGTCAGCCACGCCTGATTTTGTGAAACCGAACGACGACGCCAAGTATTTCAAGCCCCTGAAACGTTTTTAGGGCTTGGATTCCTTGCTGGCGGGCGATTGTCTCGTGAGTTCCAACCATGGCATTGGCATTTCTATTTGCAGGACAGGGAGCCCAGAAGGTCGGCATGGGTAAATCGCTCTACGACCAGTCGGCCGCCGCGCGCGCCCTCTACGATGAGGCCGGGCGCGTGCTGGGCTGGGATCTCGCGAAAGTGAGCTTCGAGGGCCCCGAGGCCGAGCTGACCCAGACGAAGGTCTGCCAGCCGGCATTGTTCGTGCACGGACTGGCGCTGGTCGCCGCGTTGCGCGAGCAGGGGAAGCTGCCGGCGGGCGAGCCGCAGTTCGCACTCGGCCTGAGCCTCGGCGAACTGACGGCGTACTGCGCCGCGGGCGTCTATGATTTTGCCACCGGCCTGAAGATCGTCGCCGAGCGCGGCCGGCTCATGCAGCTCGCCTGCGAGCAGACCACGGGCGGCATGGCCGCGATCATCGGCGAAGAACGCGCGAAGGTGGCGGAGCTGTGCGCGGAGTTCGACATCGAGGCCGCCAATTTCAACGCCCCCGGCCAGATCGTGGTCTCCGGCGAAAAGTCCAAGGTCGAGGCCGCCGTCGCCGGCGCCAAGGCCAAGGGCATGAAGAAGGTCATCCCGCTCGTCGTCGCCGGCGCCTACCACTCCCGCCTGATGGAGCCCGCGCGCGCGGCCTTTGCGGCGTATCTGGAGACGATCCCGTTCAATGCCCCGAAGTTCACGGTGTTCACCAACACCACCGGCCAGGCCGTCAGCGAGCCCGCCGCGATCAAGGCCGCGCTCGTGAAGCAGGTGGTGTCGTCCGTGCTGTGGGAAGACTGCATGCGCAGCGCCGCCGCCGCGGGCACGACCGCGTTCTGGGAGTTCGGGCCGGGCGGCGTCCTCGCCGGGCTCGCGCGCCGCACCGAGAAGACCTGGACCGTGAAGAGCTACGCCGAATTTACCGATCTCACCACCGCCGCCTGAACGATGTCCGCTTCTCACACCCGCAATTTCTGCATCATCGCCCACGTCGATCACGGCAAGACCACCCTTTCCGACCGTCTCCTGGAGCACACCAACACGGTGGCGATGCGCTCCATGACGGCGCAGCATCTCGACTCGATGGACCTCGAGAAGGAGCGCGGCATCACGATCAAGTCGCACCCGGTCACGATGACGTACCGGGCGAAGGACGGGCAGGACTACAAGCTCAACCTGATGGACACGCCCGGCCACGTGGACTTCTCCTACGAGGTCTCGCGCTCGCTCGCGGCGTGCGAGGGCGCGGTGCTCCTGATCGACGCCGCGCAGGGCGTCGAAGCGCAGACGGTGGCCAACGCGCACCTCGCCTTCGGCCAGAAGCTCAAGGTGATCCCCGTCATCAACAAGATCGACCTGCCCAGCGCGAACCTCGAGCTCTGCACCCGCCAGCTTGAGGACATCCTGACGATCCCCGCCGAGGAGGCCATTCTCGCGAGCGGCAAGTCCGGTATCGGCATTGTGGATATCCTCGAGGCCGTCGTCGCCCGCGTGCCCCCGCCGCGCTGGCAGGACTACCCGCAGACCCGCGCGCTGGTGTTCGACTCCCTCTACGACTCCTACCGCGGCTGCATCGCCTATGTGCGCGTGTTTTCCGGCGCCATCAAGGCCGGCGACATGATGATGCTGATGAGCACCGGCCAGAAGGCCGAGGTGAAGGAGGTCGGCGTGTTCATGCCGAAGATGGAGAAGATCGCGGCGCTCGGCGCCGGCGACGTCGGCTACATCGTCTCCAGCATCAAGAACACCGCCGACGTGAAGACCGGCGACACCATCACCCTCGCGAGCAAGCCAGCGACCGAGATGCTCCCCGGCTACAAGGAGGTGCGCCCGCTGGTTTTCTGCGGCCTGTATCCGCTGGAGAGCGACGACTACGAGAAGCTCAAGGCCGCGCTCGGCCGCCTGCGCCTCAACGACGCGGCGTTCGTGTACGCCTCGGAGAGTTCGCTCGCACTCGGCTTCGGCTTCCGCTGCGGCTTCCTCGGCCTCCTCCACATGGAGATCATCCAGGAGCGCATCCGCCGCGAGCACGACGTCGAGATCATCTCCACGTACCCAAGCGTGATCTACCGCGTGATCAAGCACGGCGGCGACGTGATCGAGGTCGACAATCCCGTCAACATGCCGGATCCCGGCACGATGATCGAGATCCAGGAGCCGACCATCCGCGCGCAGATCATTCTGCCCAACGACTCGATGGGCGACATCCTCGCGTTGATCATGGAAAAGCGCGGCGTGTGCGAGCACACCGACACGCTCGACATGAATCGCGTGATGCTGCACTGTGTGCTGCCGCTCAATGAAATCCTGATTGATTTCAACGATCGGCTCAAGAGCGTCACCCACGGCTATGGTTCGATGGATTACGATTTGGGCGATTACATCGCCTCCGACCTGGTTAAAATGGACATCATGATCAATGGCGATCCGGTGGATGCGTTTGCGTGCATCGTGCACCGCGACAAGGCGGAAGCCAAAGGCCGGCACCTCTGCGAGAAACTCGCCGAAA
>JAPLTR010000891.1 GCA_026398065.1 Verrucomicrobiota bacterium
AGGGCAAGGAGGACGCTGCAGGCGAGGAATTCGTCCTTATGGGCACCGCCGGGATGAGTGAGGATCAGGTCGAGCTGGGTCATGAACCGGCCAACCCTGCACGGCGCGGGGGCCGGGGCAACGATGGAACGCGGGCCGAAAGCTGATCCGAGGTAGCGTCTGTCTCGCAGACGCCGCACGGAGGTGGGCGGGCCGAGGCGTCTGCGAGACAGACGCCCTACAGCTCGGCGAGCAACGCGCGGAGCTCGCGCTCGGGGTCCTCGTGGTGCTGGTCGACGGCGAGGCGCAGGGCGTCGGCAAGGAGGGGCTTGGCCTCGGCGCGGCGGCCGAGCTGCACGAGGAGTTTGCCGAGGAGGATGCGGGGCATCATCCAGTCGGCCTTCTTCGCGACGCAGTATTCGTAGTGCGGCACCGCCTCGGCGCCGCGGTCCTCGGCGGCGAGGGCCTGGGCGAGGCTGAAGCGGAACAGCTCGTTGTCGGGCTGCCGCGCGACGAGGGCCGCGAAATTATCCGTGCGCGAACCCATCGCGTCAGAGCCCGTCGACGAAGACCATGACGCCGGTGGCGTTGTCGGGTCCGCCGCGGCGGACGGCGAGGGAGACGATGGCCTTCAGCGCCTCCTCGGGCGTGTCGGCCTGGGCGACGAGTTCGCCGATCTCGGAGTCCGGGATCATGCGGGTGACGCCGTCGGTGCAGAACAGATAGCGGTCGCCGACGACGAGCGGGCGGGAGATGAGGTCGACCTCGGGCGGCGTGGGCTGGCCGATGCAGCGGGTGAGGGCGTTGCGGTTGGCCTCGTGGTAGTAAACGACCTCGCCCTTGGCGCGGCGGAGGCGGGCCTCGTTCTCCACGGAGTGATCCTCCGTGATGCGCATGAACTCGCCCTTGCGCAGGAGGTACGCGCGCGAATCGCCGACATGGGCGAGCTTGAAGGTGTTGCCGCGCACACAGCCGAAGGTGAGGGTCGTGCCGATGCCCATCGCGGGGCTGATGCGATGGCCGAGGATCGAGACGGTCTCATTGGTCTGCTGGACGATGGCGACGAGATCGGGTTCCGCATCGGGCGGCTGGCGGTGCAGCGCCGCGAGGATCTCATCCACCGTCTGTTGGGCCGCCTCGGCGCCGCCGGGGAGCCCGCCCACGCCATCCGCGATGCCGAACACGCGCAGGGCTTCGTCACAGAGGTAGCGGTCTTCGTTGTTTCGGCGGACACGGCCGATGTCGGTGAGCGCTGCAGCGCGGAGCAAAGGCATGGGATTGGGCAGCAGCCTAGCCGGGGATACGCTCAGGCGAAAGGATGAAATTTTTCGCTACGCGTTTCCCGCGTCAGGGTGGTGAACTCGGTCTGCGGGAGACAATCGAGGAACAGCCGGCCGTAGCTCTTGGCGAGCAGGCGCGAATCGAGGAGCGTGACAAGGCCGCGGTCGGTCTGCGTGCGGATGAGGCGGCCGACGCCCTGGCGGAACTTGATGAGCGCGTCGGGCAGCGTAAGCTCGTTGAACGGGCTGCCGCCGGCGTCGCGGATGTGCTCGCACTTCGCCTCGGTGATCGGATGCGTCGGCGGATCGAAGGGCAGGCGGGTGATGATCACCTGCGCGAGGGCGTTGCCGGGCACGTCCACGCCGGTCCAGAAACTGTCGGTGCCAAAGAGCACGGCGTTGCCGAGGTCGCGCATCTGGTTGGCCAGCTCCGTGCGGGACAGTTCGGCGCCCTGGATGAGAAACGGGCGGTTCGCGGCGCGGAAGACGGGCTCCAGCGTCGTGGCGACGGCCCGCATATCAGTATAGCTGGTGAAGAGGACGAGCGTGCCGCCGTGCACGGCCTGCGTGCAGAAGCCGACGTAATCGGCGAGGACATCGAGGGCCAGCTTCGCTTCCTGGGGCGACGGCAGCGGGACATCGGAGGCGACGTAGACGCGCATGTTGCGCTCGAAATCGAACGGGGATTTCACGACGACGGCGCGCGCGGCGTCGGCGCCGATGCGCGCGGCGAAGGGCTCGACCTGTCCGCCCATCGCGAGGGTGGCGCTGGCGCAGATGACGCTCGTGCCGCAGCCGAAGAGGTGCTGGCGGAGCTCGGGCGCGACATCGATCGGGGCGCTGCGCAGGGTGACGATGGTCTGCTTGCGGCCGCCGCGCTCGGCCCAGTAAACGTGGCCCTTGTCGCCGAGGGTGAGCCATTCGGTGACGCCGGCCTGGAGGGATTTGACCCGCGTCTTCTGCTCGAGGATCTCGTCGCGCTCGCGGCCCTCGACGAGTTTGTCGCCGAGCTTGCCGAGGATGCGGTGGAGGGCGCCGAGCGGGCCGTCGAGCGTGGACTCGGCGACGCCCTGCTCGCGCACGCGGACGACGGGGCGCTGGGCGAGCAGCGAACCGGCGAGGAAGTCGAAGAACTGTTTCGAGGCGTCGAGGGCGTCCACGACGAGCTGCTGCGCCTCGGGACCGCCGAGCTTGCGGAAGAGCCCGCGCTTGGTGCGCGGGTTGAACAGGTACTTCAGGGCGCGGTCCACGCCGTAGCTGGAGAGCGAGAGGCCGAAATTGTTGGTGGCCACCTCCGGCACGGTGTGCGCCTCGTCGAGCACGAGAAAGTCGTCGGCGAAGAGCACGCCGCGGGTGTCCTTCGGCACGCCGTTGGCCCGCGCGCCGCCGGCGCTGATGAGGGCGAAGAGGAGCGCGTGGTTGACGATGACGAGATTGGCCGAGCGCATGCGGGCGCGGGCGCGCTGGTAGAAACATTTCTCGCCGTCGCAGTGTTTGCGGGAGCAGGAGGAGGAGTCGGCGTTGACGGCGTCCCAGACCTCGGCGCGCGGCGGCGGACGGAGATCGTGGCGCAGGCCGGAGTCGGTCTGCTCGGCCCATTCGGCGATGCGCTTGAGCTCGTCGTAGTCGGCGTCGGCGAAGAGCGTGGTGCGGTCGGCGAGGGCGTGGCCGAGGCGGGTCGTGCAGAGGTAGTTCGACTTGCCGACGAGGACGGCGGACTTGAAATCGGCGTAGCGGTGCAGCGTGGGCGTGGACTTGAAGAGCCGCCGGCACTTCGGCAGATCGCTCGTCTCGAGCTGCTCCTGCAACGAAATCGTGTGCGTCGAAACGATGAGCTGGCGTCCGGTGTCGACGGCGTGGATCAGGCCGGGGACGAGGTAGGCGAGGGATTTGCCGACGCCGGTGCCGGCCTCTAAGAGGAGGGGCTCGTCGGACTTCATGGCGGCGGCGACGGCGCGGGCCATTTCCTCCTGCTGCGGGCGGTGGTCGAGCTTGAGACCGGACTGCAGCCAGCCCTCCTCGGCGAAGATCTTCGCGGCGAGGGCGGGCGCATGGCTGGTGGGCGGAGGAGCCGAGCCGGTGTCTTCGCGGAGGCCGATCATGAGAATGAGTCCGCCTACCAATGGATTGTGGGCAGGTCGGCGCAAATGAAATTGCGGGAGCGCGCGTTGTGTCCGAGGCTTAGGCCATGGAAAAGCCGGACAAGTCGGGCACAGAGTGGGTGGAAGAGCTGGTGCGCTTTTTGCGGACTCAGCCGGGCGTCACTGCCGTGCGGATCGACCCGGGGGCCCACAAGGTGTCGGTGGCGACCGTGGGCAATGTCGCGCTCGAAGGCCTCGAGGAAAAACTCGCGGCGACGATCGCGGCGGTGGAGGCGCAAGTGGCCGCGAAGGGCGCGTCGAAGGCTCCGGCGGGATTCTCGCTGCGCCAAGAGGGCGAGGCCACGGTGATCGGGCGCGACACCTGCGTGACGGCGGAAAAGATGTGGCTGTGGCGCGAGATGGAATGGCCGGAGATCAAGGCCGAGCCGCTGCCCGAGGACCAGGAGTGGCGGATGCTCGCGAAATTCGCCGCGGTGTGCGGCGCAGCGGGCATCGCGGGCGTGGCGACGGGGTATTTTGCGCCCGGCGTGCCGTGGCTCGCGAAGGCGTTTTTCTTTGTCGGCATCGTCGCCGGCGGCTGGGACGCCGCGGTCGATACGTGGGAAAATCTCAAGAAGCGCGAAATCGACATCCACTTCCTCATGCTCGCCGTCGCGGTCGGCGCGATGTTCATCGGGGCGTGGGGCGAGGCGGTGCTGCTGCTGTTTCTGTTTTCCGCCTCGGGGGCGATGGAGGAATACGCGCTGGACCGCACGCAGCGCGAAGTCAGCGCCCTGCTCAAATCGTCGCCGAAGCGGGCGAACCTCGTGTTGCCGGACGGCTCGGAACAGGAAGTGGCCGTCGAGACCCTGCAGGTGGGCCAGCGGCTGCGCGTGAAGCCCGGCGAGGCGTTCGCCGCGGACGGACTGGTGCTGAGCGGCAAGAGCGCGACCGACGAATCGACGCTCACGGGCGAGGCGAACCCGGTCGAGAAGGGCGTGGGCGACCAGGTGTTCAGCGGGACGATCAATCTCTGGGGCGTGATCGAGTTCAACGTCGTGCGCCTCCCCGCGGAGAGCACGCTGCAGAAGATCATCCGGCTCATCCAGACGGCGCAAAAGCTGAAGGCGCCGAGCGAGCGGTTTACGGACAAGTTTGGCACCGGCTACACGTACGCCGTCATCGGCGGGTCGTTCGCGATGTTTTTGCTGTGGTGGCTGGGCTTTCACCTGCCGGCCTTCACCAACACCCCGGAGACGCGCTCGGCGTTTTACCGGGCGATGACGCTGATGGTCGTCGCGAGCCCGTGTGCGCTCGTGCTCTCGATTCCCTCGGCGATTCTGGCGGCGATCGCGTGGGGCGCGCGGCACGGCGTGCTGTTCCGCGGCGGCGCGGCCATCGAAAAGCTCGCCGACATCACGGCGGTGGCGCTGGACAAAACGGGCACGCTCACGACCGGCGAACTGGCGGTGGTGGGTTGCGAAAGTTATCCGAAGGGCCGCGACCGCGAAGTGCTGCAGCTCGCGTATACCCTGGAGGCGAAGTCGCAGCACCCCATTGCGCGCGCCATCGTGCGGCATGCGAAGGCCGAGGGGCTGAGTGAGCTCGCGCTCGACGATTTCCAGTCGCTCACGGGCCAGGGACTGCGCGGCAAGGTCGGCGGCGCCAATTTGCTGCTCGGCCGCCGCGAACTGCTGGAAAGCGGTCCGCTGGCGGAGTGGGCGAAACACCTGCCGCCGGCCGCGGCGGAGCTGAGCGAGGTCTGGGTCATCGGCAAGGACCTGGTTGGACGCGTGCTCCTGAAGGACCAGATCCGCGCGGAGTCGCGCGACGTGCTCGCGCAACTCAAGGCCAAGGGCATCAAGACGGTCATGCTCACGGGCGACCGCCGCCACACGGCGGAAGCGGTCGCGAAGGAGCTTGGCCTCGACGAGGTGCGCGCGGGGCTGTCGCCGGAGGACAAGGTGGCCGCGATCGTGGCGTTGCGCGCCGAGGGGCGCAAAGTCGCGATGGTCGGCGATGGCGTGAATGACGCACCGTGCCTCGCCGCCGCCGACGTCAGCGTGGCCATGGGGGCGCGCGGCAGCGACGCGGCGCTGGAGCAGGCGGAGGTGATCTTGATGCACGACCGGATCGAGAATTTCCTCTCCGCTCACCGGCTGAGCCGCCGCGCGCGGGCGGTGATCCGGCAGAACCTCACGATCTCGCTCGGTGTCGTGGTGGTCATGGTGATCGCGACGGCGTTGGGTGCGGTGCCGTTGTCCATCGGCGTGGCCGCCCACGAGGGCAGCACGCTCGTCGTCTGCCTCAACAGTCTGCGATTGCTCTTTGGTTCAAATCGGGCCTAGTGGATTCATACTATAGTGGCACTACGCCACCCGGTAATCTCCATGAACACCCGCACCCTGTATCTCGCTATAGCGGCGGCCGCCCTGGTGGGCGGAACGGCCGGTTGCACCTTCCCCAGCAAGAGTTCGGTGGTGGACCGCTCCCGCGTCGGGCGGGCGATGCACATTGAGACCGGGGATGTCGTGGCCGTGCGCGAAGTTCAGGTCAGCGGCCGCAACACCATCGTCGGCGTCGGTGGCGGCGGCCTGATGGGCCGGGCCGCGGCCTCCGGGGGCAGCGGTGTCGGTGGCGCGGTGGCGCAGGCCGCCGGAGCGGTGACCGGCGCGCTCGTGGGCGAGGCGGTCGAGGAGGCGGCGACGCGCAAGGCCGCCCAGGAAATCACCATCAAGATGAGCAACGGCGAGACGCTCGCCGTCGTGCAGGAGATCGGCAAGGACGGCGGTTTCGCCGTCGGAGAGCATGTGCAGGTGATGCAGGGCGGCGCCGGCGCCTCGGTGCGCCGCCTGTATTGAGCGTCGGATCGGGCTGCGCGGGTGAAGACGACACGGTCAATTTTTCCGCTGGTGCCGATCCTGGCGGTGGCGTCGCTGCTCGGTGGCTGTGCTCTCGCGCAGAGCGAGCCGCCGCCGCCCCGGCCGTTTGGCGAGATCGCGCGCGAGGAGCGCGGGGTGGTCGCCTCGGTGCAGGACACGATGATCGATTTGCGCACCGGGCAGGTGCGCACGCTCCGCAGCCGCTCGCCCACGGTGCCGGTCGGCCCGGTCGCGGTCTCGGTGCCGGTGACGTTTGGCGGCGAGAAGCGGCGCGACATCCCCGGCGAGGAAATCACCGTGCGGCTCGCCTCCGGCAAATCGCTCATGATCGTCCAGGAGCAGGGGCAGCCGCCCTTCGCGGTCGGCGAGCAGGTGAAGGTTCAGCACGAAAAGGCCAACGAGGTCACCCGCGAGTCGCGCAAGCGTGTGGTGCGGCCGGAAGAGTACGAGAGTCCGCCGCGGGCGCGGTGAGCCTGCGCAGGGGCGCCCGGAGGCCGTCGGTCTTGGGCGGGTCTTCACAATCGACGGAACCGGGCCCAGATGAAGGCTGATCGCAGCGAATGGATGAATCGGGTGCGGCGAGGGGAACTGCCGGTTCTTGGTGGGAAGGGGTGCGAAAATTGACCGTGCGCGGTTGATAACCCGCCGGGGCCCCGCCGCCGACGGCCGCTCGTCGGTTTGACGTGTGCAGGGGAATGTCGTTGAAGGGCCGACGTGAATCCCAATCCAACGATAATTCCCGGGCTCCGCAGTCCTTACGAGCAGGTGGGTGGGCTGGTCCACTTTGGGCGCATGCTCGACAAGATGCGGCTGCATCGCGCGGGGAAACTACCGCAGGAGTGGGTCGATTCGAAGGGCAAAACCAATGGTTTCGACGGACGCTGCTGCCGATTTCTTCGGATCGACTATGCGGCGCTCGAAGCGGAGGTGACAAAGGGTGCGGAAGACCACGCGGCGCTGACGTGGGCATTTGAGCACGGACGAAAACCGACCGAGGAAGAAATCGAGATGTGGAACGGATTCATGAGCAAGCTTGGCTGGCGCGATCCGGTGAAGGAGCGCGTGGACATGCGACTCAAGGAAATCGGGCTGAAGCCAGGCCTCGTCGAAACGATGTTCGACTTTATCGATCTCGATGAGGGACGCCCGCCGCGGTTCGGTCCCCGCGAGCCGTGAGAACGCCGTGATTCGATCCGACGCTGCGCTGCCGCATGGAGCGGGTTGAAAGCGAGGGGAGGGGATTTTCCCGATCCGGACACGCCGGCGAAAACCGCCCGCCGACGGGGGGGGGATGGCGGATCAAACGCCACCGCCGAATCAGCCCTCGCGACGACAAGCTCGCCTCACCTTCCGCGGCTCCGTTCGGGTGGCCGCAGTCCTCGATCGGCTCACTCGCCGATCTTGACGACGCGCCCTAGTCGATGATCAGCACCTGATCCCCGACGCGGACCTGTTCGTAGAGCTCGACGACCTCGGTGTTGCGCATCAGGACGCAGCCGGCGCTGAGGGGCTCGCCGATGCGGTCCTCGTGGTTGGTGCCGTGGATGTAAACGTAGCGTTCGTAGGTGTCCACGTCGCCCCCGCGGTTGACGCCGGGTTCGAGGCCGCGGAGCCAGAGGATGCGGCCCGTGATGAGGTTGTGTTCGCGGTCGTCGTCGCTGCCGATGACCTCGTGGTAGTGGCGGCCCGTGGGCACGCGGGACTTGAACACCATGCCCGGGGGCTGGCCGGCGCCGATGCGTTCGGCGATCTCGTGGAGGCCCCGCGGGGTGCCCAGGGAGTCCTTCACGTTGGAGGGCGGGCGCTTCGAGGTGGAGATGACGTAACTCTTCACCAGCACACCCTTGGCGAAGAATTGCAGCGTCGCTGTGCCGATGCGGACCACCAGAACCCGTTCTCCGGGCTTGATGCCGAGGCGGGCGCAGGTTTTGTTGACCAACTCCAAAGGAGACTCACTCGTGAATAACGCATCCATCAATGTCGGTATCGTCGGCGCAACGGGCGCGGTCGGTCAAGAGCTGCTGAAGCTTTTGCACGAGCGCAAATTCCCCATGGCCACGCTGCGGCTCTTCGCCTCGGCGCGGTCGGCGGGCAAGACCATCGAGTGGGCGGGCAAAACCTACACCGTCGAGGAGGCCAAGCCCGGCGTGTTTGCCGACGTCGACGTGGCGTTCTTCGCCGCCGGCGGTTCCGTGACACGCGCGCTCGCGCCCGACGCGGTCAAGGCCGGCTGTCTCGTGATCGACAAGAGCTCGCACTACCGCATGGACCCGGACGTGCCGCTCGTGATCCCCGAGATCAACCCCGAGGGCCTTCGCAACCACAAGGGCATCATCGCCAACCCGAACTGCTCGACCGCCGTGACGCTCATGGCGCTCTGGCCGCTGCATCTGGCGTTTGGCCTGAAGCGGTATTTTGCCTCCACCTACCAGTCGGTCTCCGGCACGGGCGCCGAGGCGGTGCAGGAACTCGAGGCGCAGGTGCAGGCCTACGTGAAGGGCGGGGCGCTGCCCCGGAAGGTTTACCCGCACCAGATCGCGTTCAACGTGATCCCGCAGGTCGATTCGTTCGGCCCCAACGGCTACACCGGCGAAGAGACCAAGATGATGCTGGAGAGCCGCAAGATCATGGGTCTCCCGAATCTCCGGGTCTCGACCACCACGGTGCGCGTGCCGGTCGTCCGCGCCCACTCCGTGTCGGTCAACGCCGAGTTCGAGCGTCCGGTGAGCGTCGAGGCCGCGCGGGCGGCCATCGCGGCGTTTGCGGGCGCGGAGCTCGTGGACGATCCGGCCAACAAGGTCTATCCGACGCCGCTCGATTTTTCCAAGAAGGTGAAGTGCGGCGTCGGCCGCATCCGCATCGACACCGCGCTCGACAACGGCCTGGCGCTGTGGGTCAGCGGCGACAACCTCTGGAAGGGCGCCGCGCTCAACGCGATTCAGAACGCCGAACTCATGGCGCGCGAAGGCCTCCTCAAGCGCAAGGCCGGGCCGGCCTGAGCCGCGCGCCTCCTCCCACCCACCTACCGTCATACCTGAATAATTCCTTGTCATAGCGGCGCTCCGCGCGTTTCTATGACCCCTCGGCTCGGACGTCTAGCTCAGTTGGTTAGAGCACCTCGCTTACACCGAGGGTGTCGGGGGTTCGAGTCCCTCGACGTCCACCATTCATTTTTTCACCTAAAACCTGCAAATGCGACATACGATCTCCGTCCTCGTTGAGAACAAGTTCGGCGTTTTGTCCCGCGTGTCCGGAATGTTTTCCGGCCGCGGCTTCAACATCGAGTCGCTCAACGTCGCGCCCACGCACGATGCCACGCTCTCCCGCATCACGGCCGTGCTCAAGGGGGACGACTCCTCCCTCGAGCTTTGCATCCGCCAGTTGCGGAAGCTGATCAACGTGGTCGAGGTCGTCGACTTCAAGGAGGGCCAGGCCGTCGCCCGCGAACTCATCCTCGTGAAGGTCCGCGCCGACGTGAAGACGCGCCCCGAGGTGCTCCAGATCGCCGACATCTTCCGCGCCAAGATCGTCAATCTCAGCCCGGACTCGCTCATCATCGAGGCGACCGGCGACGACGAGAAGGTGACCGCGCTGCTCGGCCTGCTCGAGCCGTTCGGCATCGTCGAGCTCGCCCGCACCGGCCGTCTCGCGCTCAAGCGCTGAGTTCGCGGAACGTTTCCGAAATCGAAAACCAAAAATCCCCCAAATCGAAAATTCCATCATGCCCGCTAAAGTCTACACCGACAAAGACGCCGACCTCGGCGTGTTCAAAAACAAAACGCTCGCCGTCCTCGGCTACGGTTCGCAGGGCCACGCCCATGCGCTCAATCTGAAGGACAGCGGCTGCAAGGTCATCATCGGCCTCTATCCCGGTTCGAAGTCCAAGGCCGTCGCCGAGCAGCACGGTTTCGAGGTGGTCGACACCGCCGAGGCCGTCCGTCGCGCGGACGTCATCATGGTCGGTCTCCCCGACATGAAGCAGGCTTCGGTCTACGAGAGCGACATCCTCCCGAACCTCGCCAAGGGCAAGACCCTCCTCTTCTCGCACGGCCTCTCCGTGCACTTCGGCCTG
The DNA here is from genome assembly GCA_026398065.1 of Verrucomicrobiota bacterium. Classification (GTDB taxonomy): domain Bacteria; phylum Verrucomicrobiota; class Verrucomicrobiia; order Opitutales; family Opitutaceae; genus GAS368. Next base: position 10,295 of record JAPLTR010000891.1, read on the forward strand.
ATCAAGCTCCACAAGGACATCGACTGCATCATGGTCGCCCCGAAGGGCCCCGGCCACATGGTCCGCCGCCTCTATGCCGAGGGCAAGGGCATGCCGGCGCTCATCGCCGTCGCGCAGGACAAGTCCAAGACCGCCAAGAAGACCGCGCTCGCCTGGGCCAAGGGCATTGGCTCGACCCGCGCCGGCGTGCTCCAGACCGACTTCAAGGAAGAGACCGAGACCGATCTGTTCGGCGAGCAGGCCGTCCTCTGCGGTGGCGCCAGCGCCCTCGTGCAGGCTGGTTTCGAGACCCTCGTCGAGGCCGGTTACCAGCCCGAGATGGCCTACTTCGAGTGCCTCCACGAGCTGAAGCTCATCTGCGATCTCATGTACGAGTCCGGCATCGCCGGCATGCGTTTCTCGATCTCCGAGACCGCCAAGTACGGTGACATCACGCGCGGCCCCCGCGTCGTGAACAAGGCCGTCAAGGCCGAGATGAAGAAGATCCTCAAGGAGATCCAGTCCGGCCAGTTCACCAAGGAGTGGGTCAAGGAGCACAAGGGCGGCCTCAAGAAGTACAACGCCCTCCTCAAGGCCGGCGAGAAGCACCAGATCGAGAAGACCGGTGCCTACCTCCGCAGCATGATGCCCTGGATGACCAAGAAGAACATCAAGGGCGTGCAGGCGTCGTACTCCTAAGTCGTCGCAGTTGCCAAACCTTCCGAAGGCGCAGAGAATCCTCTCTGCGCCTTCGCTATTTCCGATGACCAAACTCGTCCTCGCCACCCGTAAAAGCCCCCTCGCGCTCGCCCAGTCCGAAATGGTCGCCGCGCACCTGCGCGCCACCCTCGGCGTCGAAACCGAGCTCCTCAAGATCGTCACGACCGGCGACAAGCAGACCGAGAGGTCGCTGGAGAAAAAGGGGGGCAAGGGCCTCTTCACGAGTGACCTCGAGGCCGCGCTGCTCCGGGGCGAGGCCGAGGTCGCGGTGCACAGCACGAAGGACCTCCCGGGCGACATGCCGCCCGGCCTCGCGGTCGGCGGCTACATGCCGCGCGCGGACACCCGCGACGTGCTCGTGCTCCACGCGGGCGTCAAGACGCCGCAGACCCTGGCGACCGCCAGCCCGCGCCGCCGGCTGCAGATCGCGAAGCTGTTTCCCAGCGCCACGTTCACGGAGATCCGCGGCAACGTGGACACGCGCCTGAAAAAGATCGGCGAACTGCATGTGGCCGACGGATCCGTGCTCGCCGCCGCCGGGCTCGCGCGCCTCGGCATCGCGAGCTGGCCGGGCGTGGAGTTCGTGCCGCTGAGCTTCGACCAGATGGTGCCCGCGGTCGGGCAGGGCGCGATCGGCATCCAGTGCCGCGAGGCTGACGCCGCGAAGTACGCCGCCGTCTTCGATGCGCCCACCGCGCGCAACGTCACGCTCGAGCGCGCATTTCAGACCGCGCTCGGCGGCGGCTGCCACACGGCGTTTGCCGCGCACGTCACCGGCGACACGCTCTATCTCTTCCACGAAAACACCGGCGTGCGCCGTCAGGCGCTCACGCCCGCGGATTTTGTCGCGCCCGCCGCCACCGCGGCGCGGGTCCTCAAGCAATTTGGACTACTGTAGGTCGGGCATTACGCCCGATACTTTTAGCCGATCACTGATGTCGGGCGTAATGCCCGACCTACGCCATGAGCCTTCCGCCTACGAAAAAACTCGCCCTCTCGGGCCGCCGCATCGCCGTCACTCGCGCCCGCGAGCAGGCCTCCGAACTCTCCGGCAAGCTCTCCGCGCTCGGCGCCGAGGTCCTCGAACTGCCGCTGATCCACGTCACGAAGGACATCCAGAAGGATCCGCTCGCGGACGTGATGCTCGAACTGGGCGGCTACGACTGGATCGTCTTCACGAGCGCCAACGGCGTGCGGTTCTTCATGGAGGAGTTTCTCCGGCTGTTCGACGACATCCGTGCGCTCGGCCTCCTGCGCTTCGCCTGCATCGGCGACACGACGGCCGCGGCGATCCGCGCCTATCACCTCAAGGTCGAGTGCCAGCCGAAGGTCGCCACCGCCGAGGCGCTGGCTGACGAACTGATCGCCACCGGCAGCCTCGACAGCGCGCGGATCGTCGTGATCACCGGCAATCAGAACCGCGACATCCTCGTGACCAAGCTCGAGGAGGCCCGCGCCATCGTGGACACCCTGAAGGTCTACAAGACGGAAAAGACCGATCTCTCCGCGGAGCCCGCCGCCGCCGATTTCCGCGCGCGCGGGGCGGATGCGATTCTCTTCGCGAGCTCGTCCGCCGTGCAGTCGTTCGTCGACCAGGCCGCGGCGCTCAAGCTCGCCAAGGATGCGCGGCGCCCGCTCGCCGGCAGCATCGGTCCGCAGACCAGCGAGACCATGAAGCAGGTGGGCATGCCCATCGACTTCACCGCCAAGACGCCGAGTCTCGACAGCCTGGTGGAGGCTCTGGTTAAAAAGCTCTCTGCATGAAAGTTCCCTTCCTTGACCTGAGTCTCCAGCACAAGGCGATCCGCGAGCCGGCGCTCGCCGCGCTCACCGCGACCTACGACGCGACGCGCTTCTGCCTCGGCAAGGATGTGGAGGATTTCGAGAAGGCCTTCGCCGCGACCCTCGGCTACCCCCGCGCGCTCGGCATGAACAGCGGCACGGCCCCGCTGCACGTCGCGTGCATGATCGCGGGCTTTGGCCCCGGCGACGAGGTCGTGACCGCGCCGTTCACCTTCATCTCCTCGGCGTGGGGCATCAACTACGTCGGGGCGACCCCGGTCTTCGCCGATGTCGAGGAGGGCACCTTCAATCTCGACCCGGCGAAACTCGCCGCCGCGATCACGCCGCGCACGAAGGGCATCATCGTCGTGCATCTCTTCGGCCAGCCCGCGCGGATGGACGAGATCATGGCGATCGCGAAGCAACACGGTCTCTTCGTGATCGAGGACTGCGCGCAGGCCGTCGGCGCGCGCTACCACGGCACGCCGGTCGGCACCATCGGTGACGTCGGCACGTTCAGCTTTTATCCGACCAAGAACCTCGGCGGCTGCGGCGAGGGCGGGGCCTTCGTCTCGCATCGTGAAGAAGTGCATACGCAGGCGCGCCACATCCGCGTCCACGGCTCCGACCGGCGCTACTACCACGACATCGTCGGCGGCAATTTCCGCATGGACGGTTTCCAGGGCGCGCTGCTCAACGTGAAGCTCCCGCACCTCGCGGGGTGGACCGCCCGCCGCCAGGCCATCGCGGCCCGCTATCTCGCCGAGATCCCGCTGGCCGACTCGCGCCTGCCCGAGCAGCCGGCCTACGGAAAATCCGTGTTCCACCAGTTCACGATCCGCCACCCGCGCCGCGACGCGCTCCGCGAGCACCTGACGAAGCGCGAGGTCGGTACCGACCTGATCTATCCCGTGCCGCTGCACCTCCAGAAATGCTACGCGAACCTCGGCCGCGGGCCGGGCTCGTTCCCCGTCGCGGAAAAGGCCGCGGCGACCTGCGTGAGCCTGCCGATCTTCCCCGAGCTCACCGATGAGCAGGTCGGGCATGTGATCGCGTCGATCAACCAATTCTAATCCCGACCATGGTAAACGGCATTCGCGTCAAAGTCTGCGGTCTCACTTCACTTGTCGATGCCGAGGCGGCGGATGCCGCCGGGGCGGACTATCTGGGCTTCATCTTTTATCCGAAATCGCCGCGCGCCATCACCCTCGAACAGTACCGGGCGATGGCCCCGCGCCTGCCCCCGCGGAAAAAGGTCGCCGTCGTCGTCGAGCCGTCGGACGACGAGCTGAACGCGCTCAAGGCCGAGGGCTTCGACCACGTGCAGCTGCACTTTCCGAACGAGACGCCGTTCTTCATGGCGGCGATGTGGCTGGACATCATCCCGCCCGACAAGCTCTGGCTCGCGCCCCGCATCCCGCCGGGCCGGGACCTCGACCTCGCCTTCGTGCCGCTCGCGGACACCCTCCTGCTGGACGCGCCGAGCGCGACCGACTTCGGCGGCACCGGGAAAACCGGCGACTGGGCGACGTTTTCCGCGCTGCGCAAGAAGTTCATCAAGGTGAACTGGGTCCTCGCCGGCGGACTCAATCCGGACAACATCGCGGCGGCCGTCACCGCGTCCGGCGCCCGCTACGTCGATGTGAACAGCGGCGTCGAGGCCTCGCCGGGCGTGAAGGACCACGCCAAGCTCAAGGCCTTCGTCGCGGCCCTGCAGGGCGTCACGCCACCGCCTTGACGGCCTTGGCGGCACCGAGCCCGCTGGTCTCGTGCGCGAGCAGCGCGCGCTTCACGTCCTCGCCGAAGGCGTAGCCCGTGAGCGAGCCGTCGCCGCCGACCACGCGGTGGCACGGGATGATGAGGGCGATGGGATTGGTGGCGTTGGCGCGGCCGATCGCGCGCGCGGCGTCGGGCTTGCCCAGCGCCGTGGCAAGATCGCCATAGCTGCGCGTGGCGCCGAAGGGGATGCGCTGCAGCGCGGTCCACACGCTCTGTTGAAACGGCGTGCCGCTCGGGGCGAGGGGAACGGAAAAGGTCTGGCGTTTCTTCGCGAAGTATTCGCCGACCTCGCGGCGCACGTCGGCGGCGCGGGCCGGGTCCTGCACGACCTCGTCGGGGGTGAAGCGTTCGCGCAGCTCGGGCAGGCCGCCGAAGGCCGTGGCGATCACGGAGCCGGCGGTGTTCAGGGCGACGGAGAAGTCGCCGACGGGAGTCGGGAAGGTGTCGTAAAATTGTCTCATGTCGGAATGGGTTGATTAAACTGCCACAAATGCGCCGTGGCGAGGCTGCGATAAGGGGAAAACATCGGCATGAGGCGCCGCGTCGCGTCGAGGTCGGGGCGCTCCTCGAGCTTGAGCAGGGCCTGGAGGCCGCTGGTCACGCCGGTGTCGCCGTACGGCACGCAGTCGGGAAAGCCGAGGGCGCGCATCATCAGGTAGTTGACGGACCACGGCCCGAGGCCGCGCACCTCGAGCAGCGTGCGCTCGGCGCGCGTGGCGGACATCGTGCGCAGGGCCGCGAGATCGAGCTGGCCGCTGGCGACCAGACGCGCGGTCTGGATGACGTAGTCGGCTTTCTGCCGGGAAAATTGCAGCGGCAGCAGATCGGCGGGTTCGAGGGCCGCGACCGCGGCGGGCGTCGGCGGCGCGTACAGCCCCTCGGCGTGCCGGGTGCCCGCGCGCTCGATGAGGCGGCGCTTGAGCAGGCAGGCGAAGGGGAAGTTGATCTGCTGGCCGATGATGGACCAGAGCAGGCCGTCAAACACGGAGGGCGTCTGGCTGATGCGGAGCTCGGTGCGGCCGGCGACGAGGCGCGCGAGGCCGAGTTTTTTCGCGAGGCGCGCGAAGGCCGCGGCGTCCTCGTCCAGCCCGAGCAGGCCGACGACAAGGGCGTGCGCCTCGGCGGCGGGGGCGCTGGGATCGATCTCGGCGATGACGTGCTCGGGCGAGAGCCGCAGGCGAAGCAGAGCCGGGCCGGCGGAGAGTTGCACGACGCTCGTGTAGACGTTGTCAACGAGCCGCTCGGTCACGCTGTGGATATCGCGGCTCAGCGCGCGGCGCAGGTAGGGCAGGAGATAGCCCTCGGGCAGATCGATGGTGAACGTGCGCGCTGAGCGCAGGTCGCGATAAGCGGCGGGCGTGAGGCCGTTGAGCCGGCGGAAGTTTTCGTGGAAGGAAGAGAGCGCGTCGAAGCCCACACCGAAGGCGATTTCGGCCAGCGGCGCCTCGGTGGAGAGCAGGCGGTGTTTCGCGGTCTCGATTCGCGCCCGGAGGAGCAGGTCGGCGGGCGTCGCGTGATAGTGCTGGCGAAACAACTCGAAGGCGCGCGTCGCCCCGAAGCC
>JAPLTR010000551.1 GCA_026398065.1 Verrucomicrobiota bacterium
GAGACGTCGAAGTCGAGGCGCATGACGCGCTGGGCGACCGTGTTGGCGTCGCCGTCGCGGGCGTTGAGCTGCTTGGTCTCGTAGCGGTTGAAACGGGCGACGAACTTTCCGCCGGCAAGGTTGAGCGAGAAGCCGTAGTCCTTGCCCTCGCCGGTGATGTTGGGGAGGGGCTTGAGGAAGAGGTCGACGGCGGGGGCCTGCGGGAGGAAGTTGTCGGAGCGGTTGTAGGTGAAGGCGAGGCCGCGGACCGACTCGGCGAGCAGGCGCGTGAGGCCCGTGCCCTGATCGGCGGCCTCGACGACGAAACCGAGATCGCGGAAGGGGCGGGCGATCACGCCGGCGGTCCTGGTCTTGCCGGTGTTGTAGCGGTAGTCACCGGCGGCCCAGTGGTCGATCGCAGCGGGGTCGAACTCGGTATTGCCGTTTTTGAGCAGCACGGGCGTGGCGCCGTTCTTCGAGTACACGCGGTCTTCGCGGAGGCCGAAGGTCGTCACGAGCCGGTCGTTGAGGAAATGGCTGTGGATGACGCCGCCGGGGGTCTTGATGATCTGCTTCAGGTTGTTGTTGCCGCCGCTGGCATCGGTGGTGGCGAGCTGGCTAATCGTGGCGGGGTCGCGGGTGAAGACGCCGGTGCCGGAGGAGTTGTACCCGCCCCAGACGAAAGGATAGGAGCCGTAGCGGAAATCGCCGGGGGCGTAGTCGACGTTGCCGCCGGTGGCGTCGCCGACGTAGTAGCGGAAGTAGCCGCGGGTGAGGTTGGCGCCGGCCTGGGGGCCGCCGGGGACGCTGCTCTGGATGGCGCGGCCCTGGTTGGCGGCGAAGCCGGGGAGGCCGGCGGCGGTCCACGCGTGGTCGGAGGCGAGGACGTCGCGGTAGCTGTAGGCGCGCGCGATCCGGTACTTGTACTCGTCGTATCCGGTAATCTGATGCAGGCCGAGGTGCTTGAGCCAGCCCGGGGCCACGCGGAGGTCGAGCTTGTAGGCGACCTGGGCGCGGTAGGTGTCCCACTTGGAGGGCAGGTAGCGGGTGAGCGGCTCGGTGACGCCGATGTAGGGGCGGCCGAAGAACGGGTTCACACTGCCGTCGAGGAGCTTCTCGTTGACGTCGATGAAAAGCTGGCCGCTCTGGCCGCTGACGCCGGCGTTGCCGATCGGGGTGCGCTGGTAGCGCTGGGAATCCTCGCGGAAGAACGCGACCTGGGCGGCGAGGGAGTGGAGCGGCGAGTTGAAGAAGAGCTGGTCGAGCTGCGCGCTGTAGGTGGCGGTCCGGTCCATGAGGCGGTTGACCGAGGAGAGGTTGATCTCGCTCCAGTCGTAGAGATCCTTGCCGCTGACGCTGGGGGTGGTCGTGAAGAGCGGCTGGTCGGTGTAGCGCCCGAGGGAGGCGCCGGGGGGGCCGAGGTTGAGGCCGGACTGCATCAGGCGGATGGTCTGGCCGTTGGCGACGGGGGTGAAGGGGACCGAGGCGGGGTTGGTGGTCGAGGGGGCGCTCCAGTACGCGAGTCCGCCCTGGTCGATGAAGACATTGCTCCGTGTCTGGATCGTGCCGGCGCGGGAGAAGTAGGCGGGCACGTTGGCGTCGGCGGTGATCGGGGCGGTGCTGCCGAGGCCGCCGTTGCCGAGGGTCCGGCCGTTGGCGAAATGGACGACCTGCGCGACGGGGTCCCAGCCGGGGCGGCCGGCGGCGAGCCAGTCGGAGACGTAGTCGCGCGGCGGCGTGTAGTTGGGCCGGTTGCCGTTCATCCGGTGGAAGAGGTACGACGCGCTGACCGAGGTGGAGCGGAAGGGCTGGTACTTCACCATCGCGTTGTAACGCGCGGTGTTCACGCCGGAGGGCTTGCGCACGAAGGCCTCGTGCTGGAAGGCGCCGCTCACGCGAAACGCGAGCACACCAGGCTTGAGCACGCGGTTGAGGTCAAGGCTGGTGCGCCAGCCCCCGTAACTGTCGGCGCGGAACTCGGAGCGCGAGCGGCTGCGTCCCGGATTGGCGGATACGGGCACCTGGTTGACGGTGCCGGAGGGGTTGCCGAGGCCGAAGACGTTGGCGTTGGGGCCGCGGCTGACCTCGACGCCGTCGAGGAGGAGGGGGTCGAGGGGATTGCGGCCCATGGTCTCGAAGTTGC
>JAPLTR010000058.1 GCA_026398065.1 Verrucomicrobiota bacterium
GCCCAGGGGCGACCGGCGACGGCGGAGCGCAACGCGCGGGCGATCAAGGGCGACCTGAAGACGCTGGCGACGGACGCGGGCCTCGCCGAGAACGCGGACGTCGCACGGCTCCAGCGCCGGATCGTGCGGCACCTGCCGGAACTGGTGACGTTCATCACGAACCCGGATCTGGAGGGCACCAACAACCGTGCGGAGCGTGAGTTTCGCCCCCACGCCATCGGCCGCCATCGCTCAGGTGGGGCCCGCTCCGACGCCGGGGCGCAGACCTACGCGATCAACCTCTCCGTCGTGCGAACGGTGGCGCTTCATGGCGGCGACTTCCTCGACACCTTCCGGCAGGCGCGAATCGCCTTCCACGAAGGCGGCGACTTCCCGCAGCTCTTCCCGAGCCAGCCGAGACCGCCCGCCAACGCCGCGCCTCCTCATTGAGCTAAACAGTCACGAACGGGTCTGTCAGTCGCTGGCAATGCCGCCCTCGGCTTCGCTTCAACGCGATCTTGCTCCGCTCGCACCGAAACAGCCTTGCCGCACAGAGACGCTAGTGATTGCCGGTACTCTTCCGTCATGTCGCGCTTCTCAAGCCTAGCGATTGTATCCTTTATGTGTTCAACCGCGATCCAGTCAGTCCTACTTTCGGGTGAGGACAGAGCATCGAGTTGCTTGCTGAGTCCCGCAATCTCATCAAAGTCTGACTCGTGCCCGAGCACGTCGGTACGATATCTGCCGTCAGGCATCTTGAAGAATTGGCGTGGGTCAATCTGCGCGTCGAGCGTGGCAATGAGTTTGTCGTATTGGGCCGTGATATCGTTCTCCCTCTTGATGTGCTTAGCCTTCGCCCTTACGCTGTGATATTGGTTCCAGCCTACAATCGACATGACCGTGCCAGCGAAGAACATCACGACCCACAGGGGATGGAAGACGTACCCGTCTCGGAAGATGTTGGTCGCCGCCACTGTATCCAAGATGATGCCTGGGGCGACCCAGCCGAACCACCTGTCAGGGTTCCCAATGTCGTCAAGAGTCTCCTTGTCAGCCTCTTCCTTTGCCCGAGCGAGCGCCTTGATCGTTGCCTTGATCGTCGGCCGGTCGCGAGGGCATCTCCCGGACTCAATCTGGTCGTGAACTTCATTGAAGTGGTCACGGAGTGCTGCGGCCCTGCGATTCATTAGGTCGCGTACCCCCTCCCAAGGTTTCGCCGTGACGGAGATTCCTGAGGTGCGCGAGTCGTTGCCCATGCCGCCGCGGTAACACCGACCGACTGTGCCGCCAACGACTGCGCGGGCGCGCAGCGGTCGCGGCGAGGTGTGCCGCCGATGCTCCGGCGCGGGGCGTGGGCGCCCGCTGCGGGGCTGCGGGGCGCGGCGCCCGCCCCGGAACCGCCCAGCACCCCGCTGCGCCCACTGGCGGCGCCTCGGAGCGCCGGCCGCCCCGCGGTGGGGGTCGCGCGCTCGCTCGCGCACGCGAGGCGGATCACGCCAGCGCCGCCCGGCTCTGACGCGCCGCGGCGAC
>JAPLTR010000907.1 GCA_026398065.1 Verrucomicrobiota bacterium
TCAATTCGTCGCGCGTGCAACCGGTGAGCGCCTCCATCTGCTTGTTGACATCGGTGATGATGCCGGACGGATCGGTGGTCATCAGCGCATCAATGTTGGATTCGAACAGGGAGCGCGTGTAGAATTGATGGTCGCGCAGGCGCTGCGCGAGCTGCTTCTGCTCCTCTTCGATCTGCTTGCGCGCGGTGTTGTCGGTGCCGATCAACAGGTAACCGATGATGGCGTCTTGAGCGTCGCGCAGCGCCGTGACCGAGACGATGGCCGGAAAGCGGCTGCCGTCTTTGCGGATGTCGTCAGTTCGTAGATGTCCTCGATGCCGCGCGAGGCCTTGAAGACGAGCGCTTCGAAGCCCGGGGTGATCGGCGTGGCCAGCTCCAGGCTCAGGGCCTTCGCCCGCGCGATGACCTCCTGCGGGTCGGAGATGTCGGCGGGCGTGATCTTGTTCATGACATCCGCAGCCGCATAGCCCAACATCCGTTCCGCCCCGACGTTGAAAATCTGGATCACGCCTTTCTCGTCGGTCGCGATGCTGGAGAAATTCGCGCTGTTGAAGATCGCGCTCTGGAGCGCGCCCGCCTTGAGCAGGGCCGCCTCCGCGCGCTTGCGCGCGCTGTTATCGGTGCCGATCAGCAGGTAGCCGATGATGCCCTCCCGCGCGTCGCGCAGCGCCGTGACCGAGACGATGGCCGGAAACCGGCTGCCATCCTTGCGGATATAGGTGAGTTCGTAGATGTCATCGATCCCGCGCGAGGCCTTGAAGACGAGCGCCTCGAAGCCCGGCGCGATGGCCGTCTTCAGCTCGAGGCTCAGCGCCCCTGCCCGCGCGATGATCTCGTGCGGATCGGAGATGTCGGCCGGACTGATCTTGTTCACGACATCGGCGGCCGCGTAGCCCAGCATCCGCTCCGCCCCGACGTTGAAGATCTGGATCACGCCCTTTTCATCCGTGGCGATGCTCGAGAAATTCGCGCTGTTCAGGATCGCGTTCTGCAGCGCCCCGGCCTTGAGGACCGCCTCCTTGCTCAGGCTGCCCGGCGGCGCCTCTCCCGCCACGGGGAGCGGGCTGGCGGTATCGGCGGGGAATTCGTGGGTGGATTTCATGGGCGGGCCGGGACCGTCCCGCACGATCCGAGTGTGTAATGGTTTTGTGGATAGTCGGGCCGAGGACATGGCCCGCACCCGTTGCGGGGTGTGATCTCCAACCTACCGAGGATGCGCTCAAACCCCGCCGCGGCCTATGGGGTGTTACCCTACGGTCCCGGTCCGTTCAGCCGCACCGTCCCGTTGGCCACGTCCCGGAAAGACACCACGCGGATGTCCCGCCGGCTCGCCAGCCATTCCCCGACCTCGTGCAGCACCCCGATAAACGGCTCGTCCGGCACCCCGTGCCGGAAATATTCCCACCAGTGCGTCACCAGCACCGTCACCGCGCGTCCATCGACGGCTCGCTGCACGGCCGTGAGCATCGCCGCAGGCGGGTGATGGAACGAGAGCAGGCAGCCCGGGTGGCTCATCAGCGCGCCCCCTCCCGCGTGCCAGTGCGCCCGCCCCTGGAGTTTCTTCATCGCATAGGCCGGCCACCACCGCCGCGGCACCCGGCCCGATTCGAACCAACCCGTCGAGATCACCTTGAAACGCGCCGCCACCTCGAGCAGCGCGCCGCGCGACATCCGGTCGTAGGGCGCGACAAAGGCCACCGGTGAACCCAGGCCCGCCTCCCTCAGGCCGGCCGCCCCCCGATCCAGCCGCCGCGCCAGTTCTCGCCGATCGTCGCTGCCGAATTCGAGGTAGTCGTGATGGCAGCCGTGTTGAACGATGTGGAACCCCGGCTCCGCCCGCAGGTAGTCCGCGAGGTCCCGGTTCCCCGCCATCGGGGCAAACTCCCCCGCCGGCCCCCGGCCCGACGTCAGGAAGCCCTCGCGCCGCCCGTCGGGCGTCCGCACCTCCGTGCGCACCTCCGGGATCACCGCGAGGCAGACGGGCAGCCCGCGGTCGAGCAAGGGGCGGTAAAGACGTTCAAGGCAGGCGCGCGGGGTGAACGCGCAGGTGTCATCGTCCCGAATGATAACGGTGTGCATGGGTTTCGTGGATCAGTTCGCCGTAAAGTCGCTTCATCCGCTGCGCGAGCGCCGCCGTGTTGTACTGGGCCACGACCTTGGCCCGGCCCGCCGCCCCCTTCGCCACGCCCGACTGCGGTGCCGCGATCAGGGCGTCGACCGCCGCGTGAAATCCCGCCGGCTGGGCGAGGTCAAACAGCCAACCGTTGACGCCCTCCTCCACCAGCCCGGTCGCGCCCGAGGTCCGGCTTGAGATCACGGGCGTGCCCGCCGCCCACGCCTCCAGAATCACGATGCCGAACGTCTCCGACACCGAGGGCAGCACCACCGCGCGCGCCGCCTGCAGCAGCCCGACCAGCCGCGGATCCCCCGGCGGGAGGTTCCCCACGAACAGCACGCTCCGATCGAGCCCCTCAGCCGTCACCCGGGCTTTGAGCGCATCGCCGTATCCACGATCCATGGACGCCCCCACCAGCACCGCGAGAACGTCCGGGTGCCGTCGTTTGAGTTCGGCCATCTGGGCGATCAGCCACGCCTGGTTTTTAACCGCATCGATCCGGCCCACCACCAGCAGCACCGGCCGCCCCTGC
>JAPLTR010000479.1 GCA_026398065.1 Verrucomicrobiota bacterium
CGCCACGATCTTCCGCGCGACCGCCTCCGCGTCGCCGACCATCAGCGCGCCGTGCGGGCTGCATTGCGCGTCGAACTGCGGACGCGTCGGCGGCGGCCAGCCGCGCTCACGCCCGATCTTGCCAAACGCGTCGCGATAGGCCGGCCAGAACGTCTCCAGCGCCTCGGCGGTGGTGTCGGCCAGAAACCCGATCGAGTGAATGCCAACCGTGAGCTTCTCCGCCGGATGCCCCGCCTTGCGGCCGGCCTCGCGGTACAGGTCGATGAACGGGCGAAACCCGCTCGCCTGGCCGCCGATGATCGCGACCATGAGCGGCAGGCCGAGGCGGCCCGCCCGGATCGCCGACTCCGGGGTGCCGCCGACGCCGATCCAGACGGGCAGCGGGTTTTGCACCGGACGCGGATACACGCCCTGGCCGGTGAGCGGCGCGCGGTGCTGCCCGGACCAGTGTACCTCGGTCTGCTCCCGGATTTTCAACAGGAGCTCCAGTTTCTCGGAAAACAGCTCGTCGTAGTGGTCGAGGTCGAAACCGAAAAGCGGATACGACTCGATGAAGGAGCCGCGCCCGACCACGATCTCCGCGCGCCCGCCGGAAATGAGGTCGACCGTGGCAAACTGCTGGAAAACCCGCACCGGGTCGTCCGAGCTCAGCACGGTCACGGCGCTGGCCAGGCGGATGCGTTTCGTTCGCGCCGCCGCCGCCGCGAGCAGGACCGCCGGGGCGGACGACACATAGTCCGGGCGGTGGTGCTCCCCGACCCCGAACACATCGAGGCCGACCTGGTCGGCCAGCTCGATCTGCTCGAGCAATTCCTGAACACGCGCCGCGTCGCCGGTGGGCCCGGTCTTCGCCGTCGCGACAAAACTGTCGACTCCGAGTTGCATGGTGATGATGAAGCCATGCGAGATAGCCAGAACCCGGTTTTTTGCGAACTGTCCCTTGGCCCGCCGGCCGGGCGCGCTCGACAACCGCCGCGTTCCACGCCCATAAAAATCGCGCCCGCGGCGATTTTATCCCGGGACCGGTCGATCGGCCGCGTCCCCGTTCGTCTCTCTTTCCGAACTCACTTTCCCATGCAGTACGCGATGCTGGTTTATTTCAACGAGTCGGACTTCCTCGCCCTCCCGCCGGCCGAGCAGGACCGCCTGCGCAACGCCTGCGCCGACTGGCACGACCAACTGAACAAGGAGGGGCACAGCGCGGGCTGCCTGCGCCTCCAGCCGGCCACGACCGCGACCACGCTCCGAGAAAACAGCGGCCAACTCGTCCTCTTCGACGGCCCCTTCGCCGAGACCAAGGAAATCCTCGGTGGCCTCGTCATCCTCGAGTGCCGAGATCTCGACGAGGCCATCGCCCGCGCGCGCACGTTCCCCTCGCTGCCCGCCGGCTTCTCCCTTGAGCTGCGCCCGGTGATGCCGGACGGCACGCGGCGGACCGACGCGACCTGACGTGAATCTGGGCGAACTTCACCGCCGTGAATATGGCCGCATCCTCGCGAGTCTCATCCGCGTGGTACGCGACTTCACACTCGCGGAAGACGCGTTGCAGGACGCCTTCGCCGCCGCCCATACCCACTGGTCCGTCCACGGCGTCCCGGAGAATCCCGTGGGCTGGCTGCACGTCACCGCCCGCCACAAGGCCATCGACCAGATCCGCCGGCGCACGATGGCCGAGGAAAAACACCGCCAGATGATCACCCTTGCCACCCCCGAGGAAACCGCGCCCGTCCCCGAGGACACACTGCGGCTCATCTTCACCTGCTGCCACCCCGCCCTCGCCCCGGAAGCGCAGGTGGCGCTCACCCTGCGCACCGTCTGCGGCCTCTCCACCGAGGAGATCGCCCGCGCCTTCGTGCTGCCGGTGGCGACGCTGGCCCAGCGGATCGTCCGCGCCAAAAACAAGATCAAGCTCGCCGCCATCCCCTACGAAGTTCCCGGCGACGCGGCGCTCGGCGAACGCCTGCACGCCGTGCTCGCGGTGATCTATCTCGTCTTCAACGAGGGCTATGCCGCCAGCGCGGGCCCCGACCTCGTGCGGGCCGACCTCTGCGACGAAGCCATCCGGCTCGGTCGCGACCTCACCGCGCTCCTGCCCGCGGCCCTCGAGGCCAGGGGCCTGCTCGCCCTCATGCTGCTCACCGACGCCCGCCGCGCGACCCGCACCGACGCCGACGGCGAGCTCGTGCGACTGGAGGATCAGGATCGCACCCGGTGGGATCGCGTCCGCATCGCCGAGGGCGTGGCGCTCGGAGAAGCCGCCCTGCGCAACCGGCCCGTCGGTCCCTATGC
>JAPLTR010000429.1 GCA_026398065.1 Verrucomicrobiota bacterium
ACCACGGCAGCGCCGCGCGCGCCGCCTCGTCCTTCGCCGCGACCCACTGGTAGGCGCCGTACGCACCCGTGCCGAGCAGCGGGGAGATCGCGATCCCTGTCACCGTCGTCACCGCGGTGGCGAGCGGGGCCACCGGCGAATGGTCCGCCGCCGGTGCCCGCGGTTGCGCGGTCGCCGCCCACGCGAAGGGCGCGGCGATCAGAGTCAGGCTAAGGGCGAGCAGCCAAACCGGGGAAAGTCGCTTCATACCGCGACCGTAGCCGCCGCCGGCCGATTGGAAAGCCAAAGCCGCAGGTCCCCCTTGCCTTCGCCATGCCTGTCGGGCAATCCTGACCGTTTGGTAACTATTAATCCCTTGTTCCGTCCTTCCTCTCAGCGCTTGCTGCCGACGGCCTCAGGCACGAAGACCACCTCAGCCCTCCTCCCTTCGCCCCGGACCAACGTGCCGTTTTTTTCAGAACCTCCGCCATAGTGTCTGCGTCCTATAGCCGAACCGTCGCTCCGCCTCGCCCATTCCCCCCTCCCCCAACCCCTGATCATCCGGCCCCGCTGCATGCCCGTCGCCGCCCGCCCCATTCCTTTTCTTCGCACGGAACGCGCCTTTGTGATGGCGATCGCCGGTTTCGCACTTGTGCCGGTGGCCTACGTGCTCGGCCGCGCCTTTCTCGTTTCCAGCAATGTCGCATACTGGGACGAACTCGACACGGCGCTCCTCCTCCTGCTCCGCCTCGATCATGGCGCTACCTGGCAGGAGGTGCTCGGGCAGCTTTTCGCCCTGGGCAACGAACATCGCACGTTCACCAGCCGGCTGCTGTTTGCGACGAGCTACTGGACGACCGGCACGGTTAACTTCGCAATTATCGGGGCCATCGGCAACCTGTTCATCTGTGGTCTCTGCGGCGTTTTGGTGTACTACGCCGGCACCACCGCGCGCCGCGTCCGGATGGGCGTGCTTCTGGCCTTCCTGCTGTTTCAGCTGGAGCACTATGAGAACTTCCAGTGGTCGGGCGCCTCGATCGATCACTTCCAAGTAGTTCTACTCGCCGGTGCGAGCGTGATCGGCCTTTCCCGGGGCACGCGCGGGGGCTGGCTGGCCGCGGTTCTCTTTGCGATCCTTGCCACCTTCACCCTCGCGCACGGCATCGTGGCGTGGGCCGTCGGGGCGCTGATGCTCGGGGCGGAGCGCCGGTGGCACCGCCTCACCGGCTGGCTCGTGGTCGGCGCAATCACCGCCGCCTTCTTCTTCTATGGTTTCACTTTCAACCCCGGCCACCAGATCGGCGCGATGGGTGGCGGCGAAGTCGGCCGGGTGCTCCGCTACTGGCTGACCCTCCTCGGGGCGCCGCTCGCCCTCGGCGTGGATGCGGCCGCGCCGTTCCTCGGCGTCGCGCTGCTCGCGCTCGTCGGCCGCGCGCTGGCCCGGGGGGCGTTTGCGCGGGAACGCATCGCCATGCCGCTGGCCCTCTGGGCTGTCGGCGCGCTCGCCCTGGTGGCGATCGGCCGGGCCGACCTCACCCACGGTCACGTCTACTCGCGCTACTACGTGCTCGGCGCCCTGGCGTGGGCGCTCGTGCTCTTCGTGCAATTCGAGGAGTGGCAGGAAACGGCCCGGCCCTACCGGCCCCTGCTCCGCGTCATGCCGTTGCTGGCCCTCTTCAATATCCTGGCCAACACCGAATTCGCTCACGATGCGCAGAGCTGGGTGATCTGCCGCGACAACGCCTCCGAATACTACCAGCGCTACGGCCTCGATGGCATGGGCCGCTTCACGCTCCATCCCGACCCGGCGTACGCCTCGCGGCTCCTGCGCGAGGTCGAGCAGGCCGGCATCTACAGCATGCCGCGCCTGTGCAAGCAGCGCTGGTTTCCCGACGCAAAAGTGGCCGCGTCGCTCTCCTACTACGTCGACCGCATCATCATCGACGACCAGATCGTCACGATCGAGGGCTGGGCGGCCCGACCGGGGCAGGTCTCCGCTCCCGATCAAATCCACCTCGTGCTCCAGTCCACCAAAACCCGCGAGATCTACACCACGCTGCCGATGGAACGGCCGGATGTGACGACCGCCCACCCCGAGGAGAACTGGGGCAAATCCGGCTTTCGCTTCCAGCGCCGCCGGTGGCTGCTGCCCGCGGAAGATTTTCAGATTGGCCTGCTCATCAATTCCAAGGGCAATGCCGAGTTTGTGATGACCGCGCATCACCTCGATATGCGCGGCAAGGGCGTCGGCATCCTCGCCAACGGCGAGTAGCCCCGCCCCTCCGGCACGCTTGCGTCCGGCGGCCGGCCGCGCGGAACATCGGACATGGTGACCAAGGCCGAACTGCAACGACTGCGCGCCCTTCGCGAAAAAAAACATCGCGAGACCGCGGGGCTCTTTGTCGTCGAGGGGGAGAAAGTCGTCGCCGAACTTCTCGCGGCCGGCTTTTCGTTCGCCGAGGTCTACGCCACCCCCGCCTGGGCCGGAGCACGAACGCACGCACTCACGGCGGATGAGATGGCGCGCGCCAGCCATTTTCCCACCCCTTCCAGCGTGCTCGCCGTCGGCCAGATCTCCCGCCGGCCGCTCGCCCCCGGCGCGCTCGACCGCGGACTCACCCTCGTCCTCGACGGAGTACAGGACGCGGGCAACGTCGGCACCCTCCTGCGGCTCGCCGACTGGTTCGCCTTCGACCGCGTCGTCCTCTCGCCCGACTGCGCCGATTTGTTTCACCAGAAGGTGATCAACGCCAGCATGGGCTCCTTCGCCCGCGTGCAGGCCCACACCGCCGATCTCGCCGGCGTGCTCGGCTCGACCTCGGTGCCCATTCTCGGCTGCGACCTGGCCGGCGACGACGTCCATACGCTCCCGTCCCTGCCTGACGCGGTCGTCGTCATCGGCAGCGAAGGCCGCGGCCTTTCGCCGGCCGTCGCCGCCCGCGTCACGCGCCGCGTCACGATCCCCCGGCTCGGCGGCGCCGAATCCCTCAACGCCGCCCTCGCCGCCGCCATCGTCTGCGATAACCTCCGCCGCGCCCAGGGCCTGTCAGCGCGCAATCGATAGCGACGGGAATGCGGGGCCTTACCTGCCCTTCGACCCGCCGCTCTGCTTCCCGCCCTTGTCTCCACCGCCACTGCTGTGCAGCATGGTGCCCGCCAGCACGCCCACGGCGAAGATCCCGAAAAACACCAGCGCCGCCGAGGCGTGGATCGGCGTCTTGGTCGTCGTGCCCGCGATCGGGAAATGGAAATCGATTTCCTGCCCGTTGTTCATGCCCACGTAGAGCATGACGAAGAGAATGACCAGGAGCGCGATGGTCTTGAGGACGGCTTTGAACATGATGCGCGCAACCTAGGACGCCGCCGGCCCGCTTGGCGAGCCCACAGCGTCCCGGCGGCCCGGCCCCGCTCTCACAATTTCCACCGCACGCCGAAGTTCGCGCTCCAGCCGTACTCCTCGAATTGCGTGAAACGCTTCCGGTCCTGGCCAAACGACACCCGGAACGGCTCGTTCGTCAGGTTCAGCACTTCGCCAAAGAGCTCGATCTGACGGTTCAGTTTGTAGCTCGCCGACAGGTCGAGCTGCTTGAACGTGTCCACATAGCGGTCCTCCGCCACGCTCGCCCCGATGGGCTCGTCCTCGCGGAGCCGCGGCGTGCGGTAGTTGAGCGCGAGCCGGACAAACACGCCGTGCTTCTCGTAGCTCACCGTTTGCCCGCAGGTACCGCGCGCTGCTGTCCGTCACCGTGAAGTTCACAAACGCCCCGAACCCGTCGAAAGGCGCCGGCAAAAACTGAAACTGCTGCTGCCAGGCCAGCTCCAGGCCGGAGATGTGACCCCGCGGTCCGTTGACAAACGTCGTCAGTCCATAGCCCGTCGCCGGATCGCTCACTCCGGGCAGCGCGGCCTGATAGGTGAAATTCTTGATCTCCTTGTGAAACACCGCCGCCGACACCGTGCCGAGGGACGCGAAATAGTGCTCCACCGAGGCGTCGTAGTTCACCGAGGTGAGCGCCTTCAGGCGGGGATTGCTCTCGGTGACCGTGCGGTTGTCGTCGCTCACCGAGCGGCGGAACGCCGAGTCGCCGAACGCCGGCCGCGCGAGGCTGTTGCTCCACGAGGCGCGCAATACCGTGCGCTTGTCGAAGGTGGAGCGAAGGTAGAGGCCGGGGAGAAAATTGTCGTAGCTGCGCGAGCGCCGGCCCGGCGTGATCGCGAGCGCACCGCCCGCCGTGCGCAGATCGTTGCCGCGCGCCTCGAACTCCGTGCGCTCGTAGCGCAGGCCGGTCGAGAGGCTCGTGGTCCCGAACGTCACCCCGCCCATCCCGTAGGCCGCGTAGACATCTTCATCGCTCGTCCAGTCATCCTGCGAGCTCGCCGCCAGATCGCGGAGCGGAGTGAACGCCGCCTTGTTGTCGATGAAGGTTTTCGTGAACGCCTCGGCGTTGAAGCGCGGCCCGGTGGTGAACGCATAGTCGTCCGCCGTCTGCGGCTGGGCCAGCGAGGCAAAGGTGAACGAGGCCGGCGGGGTCCAGTTCACCTGCTCGCGCTCCTGCGTCTTCCGCTTCAAGCGGGTCTGGCCACCGAATTTCACGAAGGCCGGCAGGTCGCCGCCCACCCGGAAGTCGCGCCGGGCGTCGGCGCCGAGGTTCGCCTCCGTCTCCTTGCCCGTGCCGGGGGCGCTGCGCAGGCGGTTGAATTCGGTAAACACCGCCGCGTCGTTGATCGTCGGGCCGCCAGTCTGCGTCACGAGCGGCGCATACGTGCCGGACGCGAACGAGTAGCTCCAGTCGGTGCCACGCGCCGACTTGCGGAAGATCGCCGACTCCTCGGGCTTGCTCTCCTTGCCCAGGCTGTAGGCGGCGTGCGCCTCGAGCTTCCACTCGGCCAGCGCCCGCTCGCCACCGACGGAGAACGAGTAGAGATCCTGCGTCTTGGTGCGCACCCGGAGCTGCTTGTTTTCCCGGCGCACACCGGTGACCGTCGCGCTCGTGTCCGTGAGCGACGTCACCGTGCCCTCCGAAAACGGGATCGTCGTCACGTAGCGGTTCTCATGGTCCGAAAAATACGAGTAGGTCGCCCGCGCGTAGTAGAGCGACGCGGCGTCGGGCTTGTACTCCACCCCGCCGTTCGCGCCATAGCGCGTGCGTGTGATCTCGTACTCCCGGTAGTTGATGTCTTGGTTGAAATACGTCTGCGCCGTCGAACCGGGGATGGCCCGCAGGACCCACGGATTCGACACCTCGAAATTGTCGGAGCCGAACCGGCGGCCCTGCCACGTCGGGGAAAAGATGATCCCGAGCTTCCCGCCATCGAAGGTGTCCGCATAGGTCGCGTTGTACTTACCGCTGAGCCGGTCGCGCAGGTGGTTGTATTGTCCCTGGGCGGACAGCTGGAGCTGCCGGCCTTGTGCGTCGAAGGGGCTGCGGGTCTTCAGGTTGATCCGCCCGCCGAGCCCGTCGACGTCCTGGTCCGGCGTCGGCACCTTCGTCACCTCCACCGACCCGAGCGCATCCGTGGGCAACACGTCGAGGGCCACGGTCCGGCTGCCACGCTCCGGGGAGGCGATGGAGACGCCGTTGAGCTGGGTGCTGTTCAGATCGGGCCGGATACCACGCACGACGATGAAGCGGCCCTCGCCCTGGTCGCGGTAGAGCGCGAGACCCGGCACGCGCTGCATCGACTCCGCGGCATTCTGATCCGGAAAGCGCCCGATCGCATCCGCGGCGATGATGTTGGTGAGCGTGTCGGCTGCGCGCTGCTGGTTGATCGCGCGCGCGGAGCCGACGGCATTGCCTTCGATCACGACCGCCTTCATCCGCACCGTCTCCTCGCCAAACATCACGTCGAGCGTCGTGACCCCGCCCGCCCGCACTTCGGCGCTGCGCGTGAGATCGCCGTAGCCGATGTAGGAAAACTCCACAGACCGGGCGCCCGCCGGCACACCCGTCAGCACAAAGGCGCCGGCGGCGTCCGTGTACGTCTCCACCGTCGATCCCTGCACCGTGACCCGCACACCGTGGAGCGCGAGCTTGGCCGACGCATCCGACACTCGCCCGACGATCGTGCCGGTGGCGGAGCCCTGCGCGAATAGCGCGGAAGCCAGCGCGGTGGCGAAAACCAACAGGAAGGCGAGAGGACGGAATGTTTTCATCGCCGACGACCGTGCAGACTGCCGCAAACCCCGGTCAACGGCACGTTCAATCCGTCGCGGAATCTTCACCCCACCGTCACCGTTCCGTGACAAACCACTCGCCTCCGCCCATGGCGGTCAGAATCCGTCCCCGCCCGGCGCCCGCGCGGACCACGAATCCTACAGCCTACCCCCGACCCAAGGCATCCAGGCGACGGTGGCCGCACAGAGGAAAAAGATCACCAGCAGGAGCCCAAACGCCAAGCGCTCCGTGTTCTTGACCGCCCGGAGCGCCTGTCGGTCACGCTGCGAGGCGGTCATTCCCTCCGCGTCCGTGGGGATGTGATTCGGGGTAGTGAGCATGCCCGCACGTTAGCCGGAGTCGGAAGTCTCGTCTGCGCATGGATTGCCGAAAGTGCCGCACCACGGTCACCCTGCGCAGCGGATGACAACCCCGCGCGGCGGATGATTTCCGCTTTGCGCCCCTCGTCGTCCCGGCGAACGCTCCCCACATGTCCGCAGACCCCGCCGCGCTCGACGCCGCCGACCCGCTTGCCCGCTTCCGCGCGGATTTTTTTCTGCCAGCCGGTAAAATCTACCTCGACGGCAACTCCCTCGGCCCGCTTTCGCGGCGCGCCGAGGCTCATCTCGCCCGGGTCGTCACCGAGTGGCGCACGCTCGGCATCGACGGCTGGACGGAGGCCGCCCCGCCGTGGCTCACGCTGGCCGAAACCGCCGCCGGGAAACTCGCCCCGCTCCTCGGCGCTGCGCCCGACGAGGTCTGCGTCACCGGCCAGACCACCGCCAATCTCCACCAGCTCCTCGCCACGCTCTTCGAGCCGGCGCACCCCACGCGCCGCGTCATCCTCGGTGACGCGTTGAACTTCGCCTCCGACGCATACGCGGTCCAGTCGCACCTCCGCCTGCGTGGCCTCGATCCCGCGTCGCACCTCCGTGTGGTCCCCTCGCGCGACGGCCGCATCCTCCGCCTCGACGATCTCCTCGCGGCCTTCTCCGAGCCGGACGTGCAATTGGCCGTGCTCCCGTCCGTCGTGTTCACCAGCGGCCAGCTCCTCGACGTCGCGACCGTCACGCGCAAAGCCCGCGAACGCGGCCTCCTCATCGGGTGGGATTGCTCGCACAGCATCGGCGCCGTGCCCCACACGCTCGGGGGCGAAGCCGGTCCCGACTTCGCGTTCTGGTGCCACTACAAATGGCTCAACGCCGGTCCCGGTGCCGTTGGCGGCCTGTTTCTTCACCACCGCCATCACGCCCGCGCCCCCGGCCTCGCCGGTTGGTGGGGCGTCCGCGCCGACCGCCGCTTCGCGATGTCGCCATACCATGAGCCCGCCCCCGGCGCCGCCGCGCTGCACATCGGCACGCCGCACCTCCTCTCGCTCGCCCCGCTGATCGGCTCGCTGGAGCTCGTCGCCGAGGCCGGGGGCATGTGCGCGCTGCGGGCAAAATCCCTCGCGCTCACCGACTTTCTCCTCGCCGCCATCGACCGCGAGCTCGCGCCCCTCGGGATCGCGGTCGCGACACCCCGCGGCGCCCTCGCCCGCGGCGGACATCTCTCGCTCGCGCATCCCGACGCGTGGCGGATTTGCCAGGCGCTCAAGTCCGCCGGCGTCATTTCCGATTTCCGCGCGCCCGATCTCGTCCGCCTCGCGCCCTCGCCCTTCTACACGTCGTTCGCCGACTGCGCGGAGGCCGTCGCCCGGCTGAAAGATATTCTGCTCACGCGCGCCTACGAGAAATTTCCGTCCGCGCCCGGCCTCGTGCCGTGATAAATTCATCTCCCGTCCGATACCTCCGACAAAACATCCATCCCCCTGTTTTCATGCCCCTCCTCGACATCACCCACCCGCTGTCCAACTCCCTCGCCCCCTGGCCCGGCGACACGCCGTTCAAATTCGACCCGGTGGTCCGCATGCGCGACGGCGCGCCGTGCAACGTCGGCGCGCTCAGCTGCGGCATCCACTCCGGCACGCACATGGACGCGCCCTACCACTACAACGAGTCCGGCCTCACCATCGATCAGCTCGACCCCGCGCTCTTCTTCGGACCCGCGCGCGTCTTTCACGCGCCCAGCCGCGACATGCTCACGCGCGACGTCTTCGCCGGCCTCGATGCCGTCGCGACGCCCCGGGTGCTCGTCCGTACCAACCACTGCGACGACAAATCCGTCTTTCCCGCCCGCATCCCCACGCTCGCGCCCGACGTCCCCGCGTGGCTGGGTGCACAGGGCGTGAAACTTATCGGTCTCGATCTGCCGTCCGTCGACCAGACGGACAGCAAGACGCTGCCGATCCACCATCTGCTCGACGCGGCCAACATCCTTATCATCGAAAACCTCGACCTCCGCGCCGCCGCTCCCGGCGTCTACGACCTGATCGCCCTCCCGCTGAAGATCGCCGGCGCCGACGGCTCGCCGATCCGGGCGTTTCTGCGCTCGTAACTGCGGGCTTCGGCCAGCGGATCGGGTGGTTCTCCGCCTAGCTCTTCTTGTCCGTCAGCTCATCATAGGCGGTGCCGAGATTTCCGCTCAGGCGGTTCGGCAGCGGCAGGTGGAAGTCGGCGAAGCCCGGCAGGTTTTCCAGCCCCATGATCTTTTCCTTGGGCTCGCCGGCAGCGATTTTCTTCGACGTGTAGTCGAGCAGGCCGGAAAGGTAGTCGCGAAACACCAGCAGGTCGTCGCGTTTGCCCGTCGGGCCAAATTTCGTGCTGCCGTGGCCGAAGATATATATGGCATCGGCCGGGTAGGTCTTCGCGGCCTCCTCGAGCACCGTGATCCAGTGTTTGATCCGCCCGCCCGATACGCGGTCGATCACGGGGTAGATACGATTGAACATCAGGTCCCCCATGTGGACGACGTTGGCCTTCTCGAAGAGCACGATCACATCGCCGCTCGTGTGAGCTGTACCGTGGTACTGCGCGACGACCACCTCGCTGCCGATCTCCCGCCGCCAGACCTCGGGAAACGTCGCGTCCGCGTAGACCTGCTTGTCGAGCGTGTTCGCCTTCTCGGCCGCGGCAAACTGCAGCTTCGGCACATTCGCGTGCGCCACGATGCTCTTCGTGAGCGGCTTCAGCACCGGGTTGCCGCCCGTGTGGTCGCCGTGGTGATGCGTGTTGATCACCACGTCGAAGGTCCGTCCACCGCGCCCCGGCAGGCCCGTCGCGAAGGTCGCCGCCGTGTCCGGAAACTGCGTGTCGACCGCCACGAGCGCGTCCTTGCTCGAGAGCCAGCCGATGCTGCCTCCGCGCCCGGTAAAGATGCCAACATCACGCCGCAGGGGGCGAAACTCCGTGACCGTGGGAGCGGCGGGACCCGCGGTCGGACGCGGCGCGGCGGCTGAAGCGGAGGGGGCGACAGGCGCCTGGGCAGAGGACGACGAGCGGGCCAGCAGGCCGGCGGTGGCGAACAACGACGAGCGG
>JAPLTR010000326.1 GCA_026398065.1 Verrucomicrobiota bacterium
TCGCCATCGAGCGCGAGACCCGCACCTACGCCACGATCACGATTCAGAATTATTTCCGCCTCTACGAGAAGCTCGCCGGCATGACCGGCACCGCGGAGACCGAGGACACGGAGTTCAACGACATCTACCGCCTCGGCGTGCAGGTGATTCCGACGAACAAGCCCTGCATCCGCGTTGATCGCAACGATTCCATCTTCAAGACCCGCCGTGACAAGTACACGGCTGTCGTGAAGGAGATCGAGGAGGCCCACAAGCGCGGCCAGCCCGTGCTCGTCGGCACCGTGACCGTCGAGTCCTCCGAGTTTCTCTCCCGCATGCTGATGCGCACGGGTGTGATCCACACCGTGCTGAACGCGAAGTTCCACCAGCAGGAGGCCGAGATCGTCTCGCGCGCCGGCCAGCGCGGCGCCGTCACCATCGCGACCAACATGGCGGGCCGCGGCACCGACATCAAACTCGGCGAGGGGGTCCGCAAACTCGGCGGCCTCTACGTCATCGGCACCGAGCGCCATGAGTCCCGCCGCGTCGACCGCCAGCTGCGCGGCCGCTGCTCGCGCCAAGGCGACCCCGGTCTCACGAAATTCTACCTTTCGCTCGAGGACGACCTCATGCGGCTCTTCCTCCAAGGCAATCTCGCCTCGAAGCTCATGGAAGGCTCGATGCAGGAAGGCGAGGAACTGGAGCATCCGTGGCTCAACCGCTCCATCGAGAGCGCGCAGAAGAAGGTCGAGCAGCAGAACTATTCGCAGCGCAAACGCCTCCTGCAGTACGACGACGTGCTCAACCAGCAGCGCGAGGTCATCTACGGCATCCGCAACGGCGTGATCCACGCCGAGCGTCCGAAGGACATCATCTTCGAGCAGATCGAGGAGGAGCTGACGAGCCGCATCGAGACGGCCGGCTTCCGCGAGAAATTCGGCGCGACGCAGACCGCCCTGGAGAGCCTCCTCGTGTGGCTCAATTCCCACTTCCCGATCACGGTCACCCTGGAGGAGCTGAAGGGTGACAAGCCCGAGGCTGTCGTCGCGATGCTGCTCACCCGCATCAAGGAGGCCTATGCGATCAAGGAGTCCGTCGAGATTCCCGAGGCGCTCGGTTCGCTGGAGCGCTACGTCGTGATCAACGCCATCGACCACCACTGGCAGGAGCACCTCACCGAGATGGAGGACCTCCGCAAGAGCATCGGTCTGCGCAGCTACGGCCAGAAGGACCCGCTCGTGGAGTACAAGGGCGAAGCCTACAAATACTTCGAGGAGCTCATGACCAACGTCCGGCTGCAGATCTGCACCGGGCTGTTCCGCAGCGCGACCAACCTCTCGTCGTTCGAGCAGATGCTCTCGATCCTCAGCCGCACGGCGCATGCCGTCGGTCCGGCCGACGCCCCCGCTCCGGCCGCCCCGCCGGCTCCGCAGATGCAGATCACGACCACGGTCACGAGCAGCGGCCCGGCCGAGCCACCGGCGCCCGAGCCTGAGATCCAGCTCCCGAAGATCACCATCCGTCGCGAGGCCCCGAAGGTCGGGCGCAACGATCCCTGTCCCTGTGGCAGCGGCAAGAAGTTCAAGAACTGCCACGGCGCCTAGGCGCGCGGCCCAGGGTGGGACGGCGCAACCGGCCGTCCCCCCGCGGGCCACTCTCTTTCCGCTGTGACCGATCCCGTCTCTCCGCCCACGGCTCCCGATCCTTACGACCCCACGCCGTCGTTCTTCCAGCGGCAGGCGCCGCTCGTCGCGGCGGCGGCGGTTTTCGTGCTCACGGTCGTGCTCGCGGTGGTGTCGTTTCCGCCGTTTCACACCCCGGAGTTCGCCTACGCGATGCTCATCCCGGGGATTTTCTGGGCCTACACGGGGCCGCGGCTGAAACTGTTTGCATGGACGATGTTCGCCGCGCAGGCCGTCGCCTGGACGATCATTCTCGGCTGGCTGCATCATGTGACCTGGGGCGGCCTGCTGCTGCTCGGGCCGTTTGTCGGCGTGTGGATCGGGACGTGGTACCTCGCCGCCTGGTGGACGATGCCCCGCATGGTGGGGCGGCCGACCTTCACGCGGCTGGTCGCGCTGGTCGCGCTGGCCGGGGCCTGGGTGCTGATCGAGTGGTCGCGCACCTGGCTGCTCGGCGGATTCCCGTGGCTGCCGCTGGCGGCGAGCCAGTGGGAGCGCGCGAGCATTTTGCAGATCGCGTCGTTCACGGGGGCCTATGGCGTGTCGTTCGTCCTCGTCGCGATGAACCTCGGGTTCGCCGCGATGGCGCACAGCCTCTTCGTCGAGCGCCAGACCGGGTGGAACCTGCGCCGGCCGGAGTTCATGTTCGGCCTGTTTCTCCTGATGGCCTGCGTGAGCGTGCAGGTGCAGGAGATGTTCAACCGCCAGCGGTTCAGCGTCCCCCTCGGCCGGTTTGCCTTCGTCCAGCCCTACATCCCGCAGAACGAAAAGTGGGACCCGGCGAAGGCCCGGGAGATCACCGGTATCCTTGAATCCATTACGCTCAAGGCCGGCGAGTCCCGGCCCGACCTCATCCTCTGGCCCGAGGCGAGCACCCCGCTGGCCGTCCGCGGCGACGCCCAGGCGGCGGTCTTCGCCGGCTCGCTCGCGGCACGGGCCCGCACCCCGCTCCTGCTGGGGTCGATCGTGATCGAGGACGCGGACAAGCCCGCCGAGCGCTGGTACAACGGCGCCCTTCTCGTCACGCCGGACGGCGGCGTGCAGCCGGATTTTTACGGGAAGCGCCACCTCGTGCCCTTTGGCGAGTACGTGCCGCTGCGGCCGTTGTTCGGCTGGCTCTCGAAGTTCGTGCCCATCGGCGGCGACTTTGCGCGCGGGGCCGGCGCCTCGCCCCTCGTCGTCCCGCTGAAGCAGAACCCCGCCGTGTTCGGCCCGCTGATCTGCTACGAGGATATCTTCCCCGATCTCGCGCGCGACAGCGTGCGCTCCGGCGCCGAGGTGCTCGCGGTGCTCACCAACAGCGCCTGGTACGGGGAGGGCGGGGCGGCCTACCAGCATGCGGCGCACGCCGTGCTGCGCGCGGTCGAGACGCGCCGCCCCGTGCTCCGCTGCGGCAACGGCGGCTGGAGCGGCTGGATCGACGAGTTTGGCGGCATCCGTTCCGTGGTCACCAACGAGGCCGGGACCATCTATTTCCGCGGCACGCGCACGGTGACGGTCACACGCGACCGGCGCTGGATCGGCCAGGAGAGCATGTATGTGCAGTACGGCGACTGGTTCGTGCTCGTCTGCGTCGGCGCCGTCCTGTTCGGCGCCGGCACGCTGCTGACGGCTCGGCCCGTGGTCAAAAAGGCGGACTGAACCCGGTTCGCCGGAGGCTGTCCCGGCCGGAGACTTGGCCGGACTGTCAGGTGCGCCGGCTCGTTGCGCGCCCGCGCGGTGGGCATAGCTGTGGTTAGCCAGCTACCCCTCACCCCTCCACCCCGCCGCCATGCGCGTGCGCCTCTCCGTCCCTGTTCGGAGCCGTGCCGTGTCCCGGTCCAGTCCTCGCCCCTGTCCGCCTGTTTCACCCCCCCCAACCCAAGCCAGGAGATACCCCGTATGAACTCGAACCGTTGGCTGCCTCTGACCTCACGACCGCTGATGCTCGCGCTGGCCGGCGCCGGTTTAGCGGCCGTTTCCGCCCCGGCCCAGACGGCGCCTGCGGCCGCCGTCGATGCAAAGACCCTCGCGAAGTACGACACCAACAAGAACGGCAAGCTCGACGCTAGCGAGGCCGCCGCGCTGCAGGCTGACGAGGCGCGCGCCGCGGCCGCCGCCGCACCGGGAGGGGACCAGACCATTGTCCTCACGCCATTCCAGGTCTCCACCACCAAGGACTCCGGCTACTTTGCCGAGAACACCCTCGCCGGCAGCCGCCTCAACACCAATCTCTCCGATCTCGCCGCCTCGATCACGGTCGTGACCAAGCAGCAGATGGACGACACCGCCTCGCTCGATATCAACGACGTGTTCAAGTACGAGGCGAGCACCGAGGGCTCCAGCACGTACACCCCGTCCATCGTCGACCGCGGCACCGCGAAAGACTCGATCGCCGGCTACAGCTTCGGCAACAACGGCGACAGCACCACCAATGCCCAGTCGAACCGCATCCGCGGCCTCGCCACGCCCGACGCCGCGATCAATAACTTCCCGACCAACAACCGCGTGCCCTTCGACTCGTACAACACGCAGTCGGTCGAGATCACCCGCGGCCCCAACTCCCTGCTCTTCGGTCTCGGCACCCCCGCCGGCATCGTGAACCAGACCGCCGCGCAGGCCGCACTGAACCGCACCACGAACCAGCTTGTGCTCCGCACCGACCAGTACGGCTCGTTCCGCACCGCGCTCTCGTTCAACCGCCCGCTCGTGAAGGACAAACTGGCCGTCTACGGCGCCCTGCTCTACAACAACCAGCAGTTTCAGCGGAAGCCTTCCCGCGACCTCACGCGCCGGCAGTACGCCGCGATCACCTACAAGCCCTTCGAGAAGACGATCCTGCGCGGCTTCGCGGAAAACTACCGCAACGACGCCAACCGGCCGAATTCCCTCACGCCCCGCGACTTTGTCAGCTCGTGGTTCGCCGCCGGCCGCCCGGCCTACGATCCGACGACGCGCATGATCACCATCCTCGACACCAACCGCGTCGTCGGGCCCTACGTCTCCAACGTCAACTCCCCGGGCTACAGCGCCGCCTTCAACACCATCCTTGGCGCGGGCGCCCCCAGCACGCTGAACGCCCCGCAGTTCGTCCCGGGCATCCAGTTTGAGGATACGGCCCGGCCCCTGCGCCTGATCGACGGCGGCCAGTCCATCGCGTTCTTCCAGCGCAACCCCGTCTTCTATGCGCCGGCGCAGACCAACCCGGCGACGGCCACGCCGACCCCCGCGACGCTCGGCTACACCGCCAACGACCCGCGCTTCCTCATCCTCGACCGCCAGTGGTCCTCGTCGCTGAGCCTGCCGATCCCCACCGCCACGATCAACGGCCGCACCTACACCTATGGCAGCTACCAGATCCCCGGGGTCACCAACAAATCGATCTACGACTGGACGAAGTACAATCACCTCCAGACCAACTTCTCCCAGCTGCGGTCCGCCAACTACAACCTGGAGATCGAGCAGCAGATCCTCCCGAACCTTTTCTTCAGCGCCGGCTGGATGCGCCAGGACATCGATGGCTTCGACAACTACACGATGAACCAGCTCACCGGCGCCACGATCCAGATCGACACCAATCTGAAGCGCATCGACGGCACCGCCAACCCGTACTTCGGCCTGCCGTTCGTCTCCGAGGGCGTGGGCGGCGGCGTCGACACCTTCTACGCGCCGCAGACCGACGACAACTACCGCGCGATGCTCGCCTACGAGCTCGATTTCACGAAGCATGCCGGCATCACGAAGTGGCTCGGCCACCACCGCCTCCTTGGCCTCGGGTCCAAGCAGAATGTCAGCCGCGCCATCGAGCGCTGGCGCAACAATTTCGTGGACGGTGACGCCGACGCGAAGCTCCGCTACGTCTCCAACCTCTCGATCCCCGGCACCCAGCTCGCCCTCAACAGCGCCCTCATGCGCAAGTACTATATGGCGAGCCCTGGCGGCGCGCAGGGCGTCTCGACGCACTCGGCCGGCTTCTACGGCAACCAGGGCTGGGACCGCCCCTTCACCTCGCAGATCCAGGTCTTCAACCACAACACGCAGCAGTTCCAGAACGACACCGTGACCGAGCAGGCCCTGTTCTCCAGCGCCGGCAGCTTCCGCACCCGGCGCGAGGTCAAGAGCTGGACCGTCGCCACCCAGAGCTACCTCTGGGAGGACCGCCTGATCGCCACGCTCGGCTGGCGCCATGACGACTATCGCGCGCGTGTCACGACCCCCGGCGCCATCACCGACGTGCTGGGCAAGGTCACTACGCCCGCCCTCACCAACGCCGAGCTGTTCACCGCCAACTCCGCCGGCCTGGTCAACCACGACCTCGTCATGAGCCGCTGGGGCCGCTGGGATGCGCTCACTGGCGACACCAAGACGCTCGGGGCCGCCTTCCGTCCCCTCAAGGGCCTCGGCTTCATCCAGCGGATCGGCGGCGGCGGCGACAACCTGGTCTCCGAGTTTCTCCAGGGCCTCACCTTCTACTACAACAAGTCCGACAACTTCAACCCGCCCGCCACCTACCAGACCGACTACTTCTTCAGGCCACTGCCCAAGCCGACCGGCAAGGGCTCCGACGGCGGCATCGGGTTCAACCTCTTCAAGAACAAGCTGGTGGTGCGTCTCAACTGGTATGAAAACACCAGCGAAAACGAGCGGACCGGCGCCGCCGGCACGCTCCTCACGCGTCTCGCTTACTCGGATACGACCACCGGCATCCCGTGGGCCAGCGCGGTCCAGCGCATCCGCAACGGCATCGCCAGCGGCCGCACCCTCCAGCAGATCATCTCGGTCAACAACTGGAACACCGACGCGGTCAACCCCGTCAACGACGCCGTCAACCAGCAGAAGATCTATGACCTCATCCAGCTGCCGCTGAATTATTACAGCGGGCTCAGCTCCGGCGCGACCCAGGACAGCAAGGCCAAGGGCACGGAGGTCCAGGTGACCTTCAATCCCTCGCCCAGCTGGACCATGAAGTTCACCGGCAGCAAGCAGCAGAGCACCTACACCAATATCGCGCCGCAGTACGATGCGTGGCTCGCCGAGCGCCTCCCGAAGTGGACCACCAGTGCCGCCCCCGAGATCCCCGACTTCGTCGATCCCAACACGAGCCGCCGCTGGTCGCTCAAGAATTTCTGGACCGGCTACGGCTACACTGGCGTCGCGCAGATCGAAAACACCGATGGCAACACGAGCGCCCAGGCCTACCACAACAACGTCGTCGTTTCGCAGGTCGCCCTCGCCAAGGCCCTCGAGGGCGCGGTCTCGCCGCTGGAGCGCAAGTACCACGCCTCGTTCCTCACCAACTACGCCTTCCGCGAGGGCCGGCTCAAGGGCGTCGCGATCGGCGGGGCCGAGCGCTTCGAGTCGAAGGCCGCCATCGGCTTCTACGGCAAGGTCGGCGACCCGGTCAATTCGCCCACTGTCATCAACCTCAACGACGTCACCCGTCCCGTTTACGACGACGGCAACTACTACACCGACCTCTGGATTTCCTACTCGCGAAAGATCTTCAACAACAAGATCGGCTGGAAAATCCAGCTTAACGTCAACAATGCCACCGAGGACGGCCGCCTCATGCCGACGCAGGTCAATTTCGACGGCACGCCCTGGGCCTTCCGCATCATCGATTCGCGCCAGTTCGTCCTGACCTCGACCTTCAACTTCTGACGGAGGCTGGTCCGCTCCGACGGTTTTCAGCTCCCTCGTGCGCGAGGGAGCTTTTTCTTTTCCCGGTCTTCGCTACCTTGGTCCCCGCATGGCCCCCGTTGTCTCCGCCCCCCGCGCCCCGGCGCGACCCTGGCTGGCCGCCGCGTGCCTCGTCGCCGTCGTCGTGCTCGCCTACGCGAACACCCTGCGCGCGCCCTTCCTGTTCGACGATGCCGGGGCGGTCCTGGACAACCCCACGATCCGCCGTCTCGGTTCGCTGTCGATTTTCCGCCCGCCCACCGACGGCAGCACGACCACCGGCCGGCCCGTCGTGAATGTGTCCTTCGCGCTCAACTACGCGTTGGGCGGAGAAGACGTCCTCGGTTATCACGCGGTCAATCTCGCGATCCACGCGCTCGCGGCGCTCACGCTCTTCGGCCTCCTGCGGCGCACGCCCCCGTTTGCGACCGGGGCGGGCGCGCCGTGGCCGGCCTTTTTCGCCGCGCTCCTGTGGGCGCTGCATCCGCTCCAGACCGAGTCCGTCACCTGCATCGCCCAGCGCACCGAGTCGCTTTGCGGGCTGTTCTATCTCCTCACGCTCTACGGTTTCGTCCGTGCCGCCGGTGCGCCGGCGCCTGAAGAACCTGCCGGTGCTCTCCGGCGCACGCCGTGGCTGGCACTCTCCCTCGTGTCCTGCCGCTTCTCGTGCTGCTGTACGACCGGACCTTTGTCGCAGGCAGTTTTGCCGCCGCGTGGCGCCAACGTCGCGCCTACTATGCGATGCTCGCGGCGACGTGGCTCGTCCTCGTCTTTCTCGTGTCTGGCGGCGCGGGTGCGCGGGGTGCGTCCGCCGGATTCGGCCTCGGCGTCACGTGGTGGACGTACCTCCTGAAGCAGGCCGAGGCCCTCGTCCTCTATCTGCGGCTCTCGCTCTGGCCGCACCCGCTGGTGCTCGACTATGGCACCGCCGTCGTCCGCAATGTCTCCGATGTCGCGGGGCAGGGGGCCTTCGTGCTCGCGCTGCTCGCCGCCACCGTTTGGGCGCTCTGGCGCAGACCCCTGCTCGGTTTTGTCGGTGCGTGGTTTTTCCTGATCCTCGCGCCGAGCTCCAGCGTGGTGCCGCTCGTCACCCAGACGATGGCGGAGCACCGCATGTATCTTCCTCTCGCCGCCCTCGGGGCGCTCTTCGCGGTTCTGGTCTACCGCTGGCTCGGGGGCCGCTCGTCGTGGTTGCTGGCGGTGTGCGCCGTGGGCTGTGGCGCTGCCACCGTCCTGCGCAACCATACCTATCGCGACGCGGTGGCCATCTGGGCCGACACGGTTGCCCATTGCCCGGCCAATCCCCGCGCGCACAACAATCTCGCGCTCGCCCTCGTGCACGCCGGCCGGGCCTCCGAGGCGCACGATGCCTACGCCCGCGCCGTCGCCCTCGATCCCGGCTACGTCTCGGCCCGCTACAACTGGGGCGTGGCGCTGCTCGCCGCCGGCCGTATCGCCGAAGCCGCCACCCAGTTCGAGGCCGCCGTGAGGCTGGCGCCGTCGCACGCCGACGCGACGCTGAATCTGGGCAATGTCCTGGTTCGTCTTGGCCGGCCCGCCGAGGCCATCCCCCAGTTCGAACGCGCCCTCGCGCTCCGTCCCGCGGCCGATGCCCACTACAATCTCGCCGTCGCCCTGGCCGACGCCGCGCGACCCGCCGAGGCCGGCCCGCACCTCGAGGCCGCCCTCCGCCTCGATGCCAACCTCCCCGAGGCCCACTACCAGCTCGGTCGTCTGGCCGAGCAGGCCGGCCGTTGGGCCGACGCCGAGCGTGACTACGGCCGCGTGATCGGGCTGGTCCCCGAGCATCTCGCCGCCCACCGCCGCCTCGGTCTCCTGCTGGCGCGCGACGAGCGCCTCGCGCCGGCCGCGGAGCACTTTCGCACAGTCATCCGCCTGGTCCCCGCCGACGCCGACGCGCATGCGAACCTCGGCAATGTCCTGCTGCTCGCCGGCCAGCCCCGCGAAGCCATTGCCCAGTACGAGCAGGCTCTCCGTCTGCGCCCCGCCGACCCCCGCACCCGGGAAAATCTACGGCTCGCGCGGGAGGCCCTCCGCTGATCGGTGCCGGACTGTCAGAGTCTCGTGGCCTTGCCGGTTGTGCACCGGGGGCCGATTCCTCTTTCTGCCCTTTCCCCTTTTTCGCGCGATGGCCGGTCGCTCACCCCGCCGTTCCACCACGCCGTTTACCGCCCAGCTTTCTCCCTGTCCGCTGACCCTCTACCCTACCATGCACCGTAAGCCAACCCATCCCCTCCTGTCGCGCCGGCTCGTCGCGCCGCTTTGCGCGCTGCTCTGTCTCACCTCCGCCCGGGCGCAGCCTGCGGCGCCCGCCTCGGCCTCCCCCGCCCTCGATGCCAAGGCCCTCGCCAAGTACGACAAGAACAAGAACGGCCGGCTCGATGCCGACGAAGCGGCGGCCATGCGCGCCGACGAGGCCAAGGCCGCCGGTTCCGTCGCGACCAGCGCCGCGTCGGCCTCTTCCGACGAGGTGGTCTCCCTCTCTCCCTTCGAGGTCAACGCCGGCAATGATAAGGGCTACTCCGCCTCCTCGTCGCTCGCGGGCACGCGCCTGAATTCCAAGCTCGAGGATATCGCCGGCTCGGTTTCCGTCATCACCAAGCAGCAGCTCCTCGACACCGCCGCGCTCGATATCAACGATATCTTCCAGTACGAGGTCGGCACCGAGGGCACGGGCCAGTACACCGACCTCACCTCCGATGGCCGCGGCGACTACGACAACGTCGCGGGCAACCCCACCGGGGCGAACCGCATGCGCGGTCTCGCCCAGGCCAACATCACCGCCGGCGGGTTCGCCGCGAGCAGCAGCATCCCGATCGACGTCTACAACATCGACGCCGTCGAGATCGTGCGCGGACCCAATTCCAACCTGGCCGGCCTCAGCGATGCCGGCGGTTCGGTCAATCTCGTCAACAGCCGCGCCAATGTGAACCGCGAGATCACCAGCTTCTCGGCCCGCGTGGACAGCTACGGCGGCTTCCGCACCAGCATGGATCTCAACCGTCCGCTGATCCGCAACAAGCTGTCGGGCCGGTTCTCCGCCGTGTACGAGGAGAAGGGCTTCATCCGCAAGCCGTCCGAGGTTCGCACCAACCGCCAGCAGTTCGCGCTGACCTATAAGCCGTTCCGGACCACGACGCTCACGGGAAGTTTCGAGCATTACCAGGAGTACGCGAACCGGGCCAATTCGATCATGCCGAAGGAGTACATCAGTTTCTGGCGCGCCAACGGCTCGCCGACCTACGACCCGCTCACGCAGATGATCACGGTCACGCGCAATGGCGTCGCGACGAAGACCGGCCCGATCACCACCACGACCAACAATATCCCCGCCGGCCTCGGGCTCTTCGGCAGCTCGAATGTCCGCAATCTCATGGGCATCGATGGCGGCCAGATCCAGTGGTTCATGCGCGGCGGCAATCCCAGTAACAATGCCGGCACGCCCTTCCAACTCACGCAGGCCACCCAGCCGGCCGACGTGCGTCCCTTGTGGAAACTCGCCGGCACGACCGACAAGTCGATCTACGACTGGACGGACCTCAACCTCGCGGCGCCCAACTACGAGACGAACCGCGCCAACATCGTCAACGTCCGCCTGGAACAGAGCCTGATTTCGACCCAGCGCCACCATCTCGATTTTGAGGCCGCCTGGCGCCGGGAGGATCAGATGAACTACCGCCGCATGTTCATCGCCCAGCAGGACGGTGTGGGCAACACGATCACGGTGGACACCAACGAGAGCCTCCTCGATGGAAAGAAAAACCCGTTCTTCATGCGTCCGTACATCGGCGGCCTTGCCCCCCAGGTGTACAAGCGGCCCAATTTCACCGACCAGTATCGCGCGCAGCTGGCCTACCAGCTCGATCTCCGCCGGGAACCGAGCCTGCTCAAGTGGCTCGGCTATCACCGTGCGCTTGGCTACGCGGAGTACCGCATGTCGATCACCGCGCCTTCGGGCCTGCGTTATCATGACTCCGTCGTCTCGGGCTCGGACTTCGTTCCCTCCCGCGCCACCGCCATCAACAACAGCAACGGTCTGCTGGTCTATCCCATCTTCTACCTCGGCGGTTCCAATTCCGCCGTCCAGTACGCCAACCCGGGCCCGGTCAGCTGGGCGGGTCCCTTCAACGGTTCGTTCCCGACCGCCGCCTCAGGGGTTGGCACGGCGAACTGGAAGGCTACCACGGGCACGCTCGACGAGGTCTACTTCTCCCAGGGCCTGCAGAAGAAGAAGGTCCGCTCCGGCGGCCTCAGTCTCCAGAGCTTCTTCGTCAACGACCAGATCATCCCGACGATCGGCCGCCGCCGCGACCGCGTCTACACGGTCGACAGCTACGGCACGACGATCGTCGACGGCCTGGCCGACGAGACGAACCTCCGCAATTTCGGACCCAACAAGAAATGGCGCTTTGGCGACACCGAGACCAAGGGTGTCGTTGTGAAGCCCTTCCGCGGCCTCTCATTTGTCCGCCGCGCGGCGGAAGACGGCACCGGCGTCACCCGTTTCCTCGGCCAGTTCGTGCAGGGCTTCCAGGTCCACTACAACCAGTCGGACAGCTTCCAGCCAGCCGACACCGCCTACAACGTCTTCCTTGAACAGCTGCCCAATCCGCAGGGCAAGACGAAGGAATACGGTTTCAGCCTCAATCTCTTCGACAACCGGCTCTATCTGCGCGCGACGCATTTCGAGACGACGCAGTTCCACGCCCGCACGGGCATCGGCACCGTCGCGACCCGCGCGATGGCGATGGACTTCGACGTCCCGGGTCAAAACCTGACCTTCGACCTCTATACCACGGCGACGGGCTGGCAGCAGACCCTGCATCCCGAGTACACCGTGGAGCAGGCCCAGGAGGCCGCGGCCAAGCAAATCGGCTACACCACCTCCTATATCGCCAGTGCCAGCGGCAAGGCGATCTCCGACGCCCTCGACGCCACGTCGAAGGGCACGGAAATCGAGCTGCAGTTCAATCCCACGAGGTACTGGACGCTCAAGTTCACCGGGGGCCAGCAGGTCGCCATCGACGACCACGTCTCCCTCTTCATCCAGGAACTGATCGACCAACGTATGCCCTATTGGACGACCGTGGAGGACCCCACGGCCCCGATCGATCCGGCGACTGGGAAGCGGCCGCTGTGGTGGACCACCCGCCTCGGTTCCACCGGCATTCCGCGCGACTACTACATCGGCAACATCGAGGCCCCCTTGAACCTCGCCATCACGACGCAGGGCAAGCGCAAGCCGCAGACCCGCGAATACACCGCCAAGGTGATCACCAACTACCAGCTCGCCGGCATTGCCGGGGATCACAAATGGCTCCGCGGCGTGTCCGTCGGTGGCAACTATCGCTGGGCCAGCAAGGGCGCCATCGGCTACTACGCCGCACCGGCCGATGCTGACGGCGTCATCCGCCGGCTCGACCGCGACCGCCCGATCTACGACAAGCCGGTCGGCAACCTCGACCTCCTGCTCAGTTACAACACCCGCCTGTTCCGCGACAAGGTCCGCGCGAACTTCCAGCTGAACGTCACCAACGTGACCGAGAGCGGCCACCTGCAGGGTGTCGCGGTCAATCCTGACGGCAAGTTCTGGAACTACCGCATCGTCGATCCCCGCCAGTTCATCTTCACGACCCGCTTCGATCTCTGATCGCGAAGGAAGGCTTATCTTCCGGAGGGTCCTCGACTCCGCTCCTTCACGTACCTTCCAGTCTGTCCGGCGAACGCTGCGACCCTAAGCCGGTCGCAGCGTCTCCCCTTCGAACCAAGTCCCCGGCGTGAGCGTGGTGGTGCGCAGGAGCGGGATGCCGCTCTCATTGTGGGAGAGTTTTTCCGTCACCAACCGGGTGGCGGTGGCGCCGATCGCGAAATGGTTCTGCACCACGCCGGAGACCCCTTCGCCCGGCATCACATTGACGTTGAGCACATGGATGTCCCGCCCGGGCCGCAGCCGTCGCTCCGCGCACCAGTCCAGCACGGAATGGAGCAGGGCGTTTGACGTGACCACCACCTCGGGGCGGTGACGGCGGTGCCACTCGGTGAACCGCGCGGCCTCCCATCCCGGTTGGATGAGGGGCGGGATGGCGGCGAAAAAACGCTCGGCCTTTTGTTCGCTCCAGTAGGCCGCGCCATTGAGCCGCTCGGTGCGCTCGTGGCCGACGGTCGCCAGGGTCAGGCCCACGCGGCGGAGTCCGCGCCGGCGGCATTCGCTGAGGATCGTCCGCATCCCGCCGTAGCTGTCGTGGACCACCCGGTCGAACGCGGGGGAGTCGAACGTGTACTCGATCACTGCGGTGCAGAAGCGGCTCCAGTCCAGTTCGAACCGTCCCCGCGCCTCGGGCAGGCTCGCGATGACCAGGCCCCGGACGTTGCGCGCCACGAGCATCGAGTTGAGCCGCTGTTCGGTCAGGTCGCCGACGCTGAGGGTGAAGAGCTCGAGCCCGTAACCGGCCCGCTGCGCCATGCTGCGCGCTCCGGCGAGATGCTGCTCGCCCGACTCACCCAGGACGTCGCGCACGACGAAGGCGATGGTGGTCTCAAAGCGCGGCGGGTGCCGGGCCCGGCGCTGGGCGATCAGGGCTGAGACGAGCGGGTGGGGCCGGTAGCCCATCTTCTCGGCGAGGCGTTGGAGACGACGGCACGTTTCCGCGGGTAGCCGGGGATCGTTGCGGAGCGCCCGGGACACGGTCGTCTGGTGCACGCCGGCCGCCCGGGCGACATCCTGCATGCGCACGGGGAGCATGGCCGAACGGTCAGGCATGGTTGTGCATTGATATGCATAACCGGTCAGTTGCTGCGGATGCAAGCCCCGGTTCGTTTGAGCCCAACCTACCGGCCCGCACCGGGCCTGAACCCCTAACCATTCGTTCCCCCATGAATTATACTCCGACCGTTCGTCGTCGGCAGCCTTCGTTGCTGCGCGCCCTGGTTCCGTGCGTCCCGCTCCTCCTCTCGTCTGCCTTCGCCCAGGCGGTGACCTCGCCCGAGGCGGGCCCCGCCAAGACCGCCCAGGCCGATGCCGAGGCCGCCAAGGGCGAGGTCGTCGTGCTTTCGCCCTTCACCGTCGCCTCGGAGGGCACCCGCGGCTACTACGCCTCCAACACGCTGTCGGGCACGCGCATCAACTCGAAGGTCGAGGACCTCGGCGCCTCGATCACCGTCATCACCAAGCAGCAGCTCGACGACACTGCCGCCGTCGATCTCAACGACATCTTCAAGTACGAGGCCGGCACCGAGGGCACCTTCAACTACACCGCGACGAGCTCCGCCAGCCCCACGACCGATTCCATCCAGAGCAGCCCCGCCACCGCCACCCGCGTGCGCGGCATCTCGGCGCCCAACGCCATCACCGACAATTTTCCGTCGGTCAGCCGCATCCCCATCGACACCTACAACCTGGAGTCCGTGGAGATCAGCCGCGGTCCCAGTTCAACGCTGTTCGGCCTCGGCGCGCCCTCCGGCGCGGTGAACATTATCAAGGGCCGCGCCAACCTGACCAAGGAGTCCAACCAGATCGTGTTCCGCGCCGACAGCTACGGCGGCTACCGCAGCAGCTTCAACCTCAACCGCCCGCTCCTGAAGGACAAGCTGGCGGTCCGCCTCGCCGCCCTCTATTCG
>JAPLTR010000285.1 GCA_026398065.1 Verrucomicrobiota bacterium
CGAGCATCAACAGTGAACGATTGCTGGTCATGAAAGTGAAGCCGCGTACCGGCCGAACGAGGTGGGACAGAGCTGAGGGCAGGGCCCGCGCTTCACGGGCGATTTTCCCGGTGGGTGTCCCACGCGGTCAGCGCGACGAACAGCCCCAAAACGACGATGAGCGAAACCATGGTGGGTGGGCCGGCCAGTCCCTCGCGGGACCGGCGTGGCGTTGAACGCGACTCAGGCTTTCGCCTCGTCGGCGGGTTTGTCCGGGCCGCGCTCGCACCACGGCGGGCGCGGCCAGTCGCCGAACCGCTTGCGCATCTCGTCGCGCATCTGCTCGCGCTGTTCGGGCGTCAGCGATTCCCAGCGCTCCTCCATCATGCGCCGCTTCCACTTGGGGCCGCAGCGCCCGCCGCGCCGGTGCGGGAATCCGCCGAACAGGAGCTTCGCGAGCACAAAGAGGCCCAGGGCCTGCCAGTAGGTGACGGTCTTCACGCCGACGACTTCGGCGAGCACGCCGTTCCACAGCGACTGGACGGCGAAGGTCACCAACGCGATCAGCGCGAGCACGGCCAGCGGGATCAGGAACCGGAATTTACGGAACGAGTGATTTTTCATGATGAGAATTGGGTGGGTTCAGGGCAAAAATTCGTCGCGGAGGTTTCCGAGCTGCCGGCGCAGGTGGAGCACGGCGTAGCGTTTGCGGGAGAGGAGCGTGTTCTGGTTTTCGCCCGTCAGGGCGCCGATCTCCTGAAAGGACAGCCCCTCGAGCTCGTGCCACACGAACACCTGGCGCTGTTCCGGCGGCAGCTCCGCGAGCGCCGCGTGCAACCGCTCCCAGAACAGCATGCGCCGGTATTCGGTCGCCGGCGTCTGGTCGTCGCGCAGCAGCCCGGCCGGAAACTCGAACGCGGCGTCGGCGGCGTCCTCGGCCAGCGCGTCGAGCGAGGCCATCTTCGGCTTCCGCGCCCGGTCGATGATCCGGTTGCGCGCCACCGTGTACAGCCAGGCGCCGATCTGTTCCACCGCCCCGGCGTCCAACGCCGTGATGAGCCGGTGCCACACGTCCTGGAGCACGTCCTCGGCCTCGCTATCCGAGCGCACGCGCGCCCGGACGAAGCGCCCCAGCTTGCCGCCGAGTTCGCCCACGATCCGGGTCACCTGGTTTTTGCGCTCATCGCTCATCACCTTTGAAATTTGCCCGACGGCCTCCATTTGCCTCTTGGACGCACCACGGGCGAAATTATTGTAGCCCGGCAAAAAAAGAACCCGCGCCCAAACTTACCGATCCCCACTCAATCGCGCCCGAACCCAGGGAAATTGCCCGCGCCCGGGAAAAGCACGCCACGTTCCGTCAACGGCCCCACCGGATCCAACCGCGTGGCTGCCGCCCTCGCTTCAAATCTACTGCGGGTGCCGACCCTTCTTATAGGTACCTTTCACCCCATCGACACGCCATCCCCCAAACGTTACCCTCCCGACAGGCTGTCAGGTCCCCGCCCCGGCACCGCGGAGGCCCCAAACCCATCATATGAACCATCGCGCCATCGTTTCCTCGCTGCTGCTCTCCCTCGCGATGCTCGCCGCCGCCGGAGTCGGGGCGGATCTCCCGACCTCCCTGCCCCTCGCGGCGGTCTGGCCCGTGGACCCCGCCTTTCTGACGCCGCTCACCGTCGAGCCCGCGGCGGTCGTCGTGCAGCCCGACGGGAAAATTCTCGTTGGCGCATCGATGACCTTCCCGTTTCCCGGCGGCCTGCCGCAACGCGGCCTCGTGCGCCTCAACCGCGACGGCTCCGTCGATCCCACCTTCAACGTCCTCGGTGGCGTCGACGCCAACGGCGGGGTCGACCGCTTCCAGCTCCAGTCCGACGGCAAGGTCGTGGTGGCCGGATTCTTTACCCACATCGCCGGCGTGACCCTGGCCACGCCTCATCGCGCGCGGCTGAATCCCGATGGCGCCTTCGATCCCTCCTTCGATGCGACGCTCGGCGCTCCCGGCCAGATCCCTCTCGCCGGTGGCCGCTCCGTGAAAGTCACTTTTGAAAACAACGTCGCCCGCTTCGCGCGGCTCAACGCGGACGGATCGGCCGATCCAACCTATCCTCCTCTCTCGGTCGTGCTCGCCCCGCCGCTCAGTCAGACTCCTCCCCTCCTTTTCGACGCCCCCAACTATACCGCGCTGACGAGCACCGTTGACGCGCAGGGCCGCATCGTGGTCGCGGCCTCTGCGTATCAGCAGTTCGGCACGATCACGCTCTATCGCAACCAATCCAGGATCCTCCGGCTCCTCGCCGATGGCACGCTCGATCCGGCCTACGCGGTCGC
Source organism: Verrucomicrobiota bacterium (assembly GCA_026398065.1). Lineage (GTDB taxonomy): Bacteria > Verrucomicrobiota > Verrucomicrobiia > Opitutales > Opitutaceae > GAS368. The sequence goes on from JAPLTR010000285.1 coordinate 2,311, forward strand.
CACGCTGCCGATTCCCCTCGACCAGATCGTCGCCGCCCACGGGAAACTCGCCTACGTCTCCACCACCCGGAGCAGTGTTTACGGCAGCATCACCACCCTGACCACGGGCCGGTTGAACCCCGACGGCAGCGTGGATGGCACCGATCGCGCAGCCTCCGTCAGCGCCGGCGTTGGCGAGCAATTGCCCGTCTGCCGGCTGCTCGCCGACGGCAGCACGCTCGTCGTCACGTCCGGCGGCGTCGTCCGCTACGGACCCGACGGGCTGCGCGACCGCGAATTTTCCGCGCCGCTTTCGCCGAGTCCGGCCGGTTCTCAGATCCGCGGGCTGATCCCGATCCCCGATGGCCGCCTGCTGGTCTTCGGCGACTTCACCGCCCTCAACGGCGCCCCCACGCCCTACCTCGCACGCCTCACCCCTGACACCCGCGCCTCCGCCACGCGGCTCACCAATCTCTCCGTGCGCCAGCTCGCCGGCACGGGGAACCAGACGCTCATCGTCGGCGTCGTCATCGCGGGCCAGGGCACCAAGTCCCTCCTCCTGCGCGGCATCGGCCCGAGCCTCGCGCTCTTCGCCGTCCCCAATCCCCTCTCCGACCCGCAGCTCGCGGTCTTCGACGCCGCTGGCACCCTCCGCCTCGGCAACGACAACTGGGCCGACCCGGGCAACGCCCCCGGCCTCGCCGCGCTCGCGGCTTCGGCCGGCGCGTTTCCGCTTCCGGCCGGTTCGAAGGACTCCGCCATCGTGGCGCCGCTGTCCGCGGGATCGTTCACGATGCACGTCGGCGCCGTCGGCGGCGCTGCGGGGATCGCCCTGGCGGAGGGCTACGACACGGACGGCCTTCCGCCGGACGCCAACGCCGTGCGCGTCGTCAACTTCTCCACCCGCGCCACCGCCGGAGCCGGCAACGCCAGCCTGATCGCCGGCTTCACCCTCAGCGGCCCCGGCGTGAAGCGCGTGTTGCTCCGCGCCGTCGGCCCCTCGCTCGCGCCCTTCGGCGTGACCGGCGCTCTGGCCGATCCGATCCTCACGCTCCACGCCGGTTCGTCGATCGTCGCCGTCAACGACCAATGGGGTGGCGACCCTGCGCTCCTCGCCGCGTTCGCGTCGGTCGGAGCCTTCGGCTTCACCTCTCCGGCTTCGGCGGACGCGGCCCTGCTCCTCACACTTCCGCCCGGCAGCTACACCGCCGTCGTCACCGGTGTAGGCGCGACCACCGGCGTGGCCCTGGTGGAGATCTACGAGGTGCCGTAGCACCGGTCACCGCCCGGACGCACTGCGGGGAAGGCCCACGGGTGGGAGGGCGTCCGCCTCGTTCTCCGACGCGCAGATTTTCCCGATCGGGCAACTTCGGTTCAAGCGAGTTCTTTTAATCAACTAATAAGATTGATTTTTAAGATAAAATAGCGCATCATGCCGCCACTCTCAACCCAGCACCCACCGATGCCCACGGATCGACCCAGATTCCGGAGTCCGCCCATGCCCGGACCCCTCGCCCGCCTCCCGCTCCCGGAGCCCCGGGCGGATCAAGCCGGAAGGACCGTGGCATCGCCCCACCTCCGACCAAATCCGAGTATATCCGACCAGATCAAGGTGGATCAAGGTACCTCCGACCTGTTTCCGCCAATACCGTGCAACGCGGAGCACCCGGAAACCGGCGGCCCCGCGACCTTCCCCCAAGCCAGCGTCGCTTCGGGTCCATCTCCGCTTCCCCCGCGTGCTCCGCGTTTCCATTACCATTATCTAGAGCGCGTGACCGGACGGCCTCGTCCGCCCGCAGGCCGAATCCGACCAAATCCGAGTAAATCCGACCAGATCAAGGTGGATCAAGGTACCTCCGACCTGTTCCCGCCAGAACCGTGCAAACCGGAGCACCCGGAAACCCGCGGCCCCGCGACCTTCCCCCAAGCCCGACTCGTCCCGGGTCCATCTCCGCATCCGCCGCGTTCTCCGCGTTTCCACTACCCCTAGCTAGCGCTCATGGCCGGGCGGCCTCGTCCGCCCGCAGGCCGAAGCCGACCAAATCCGAGTAACTCCGAACAGATCAAGGAGGATCACGGTACATCCGACCTGTTTCCTCCCCGGTTAGCTTCGCCGCAGCAGGAAGGCGCCAGCGCCGTCATGACCGGTCACCCACGGCAGGCTCTGCACGCTGGCCTCCAGCTTGAACGGTCCGCCCGCGCGGCTGTTGAAAAACTCGGTGATGATCTTCTCGTTTTCCACCGGGTCGATGCTGCACGTCGAATAGACGAGCCGCCCGCCGGGGGCCACGAGCCGCGCCGCCGCGTGCAGGAGCGCGAGCTGCTGCTTCGGGTGCTTCTTGAAATCGCCTTCCTGGAGGCGCCATTTCACATCGGCGCGGTGGCGCATGACCCCGGTGTTGGAACAGGGCACATCGATCAGCACCGCCGAGAAACTTTCCGGCAGCCCGTGTTCGCGCAGCGCGAGCGTGGGCTCGGCCAGCACGTCCATCTGCACCAGCGCGACCTCCACGCCGTTGGCGCGCGAGAGATTTTCCTTCAGGCGGTCGATGCGCGCGCCGGGCAGGTCCATCGCGACCACCTTGCCGGTCTTCATCGTGTCGGCGATCAGGAGGCTCTTGCCGCCGGGCGCCGCACACACGTCGAGCACGGTCTCGCCCGCCTGCGGCGCGAGCAGCCCGATGGCCAGCCGCGTGCCCGGGTCCTGCAGATAGATCTTCCCGCTGCGGAGCAGCGGCTCGACCTTCGTCCACTTGCCGGACTCGACCTCGAAAAATCCGTCCCACTGCGTCGGCTTGAGGAAATCCGGGCGCGCTTCCGCCGCATCCGTCCCGCGCCAGCGCGCATAGACGGTCGCCGGCTGCTGGTTCCATTCCAGCAGCTGACGCGTCGCCTCCGGCCCAAAGGTCCGGAGCCACATCCGCACCAGCCACTCGGGGTGGGAGAAATACTCGGCCAGCGCCGCGGGGTCCGCCGTCGCGCCCTTGCCTTGCGCGGGGGCGGGCGCCGCCAGGGCGGCCACGAGCTTGCGGACCACGGCGTTGACCAGCCGCGATTCCGCCGGGCTCGACAGGGTCTTCGTCTGCTCCACGGCATGGTGCACGATCTTGGCCGCCATCCCGTCGGCCTCGGGCGAGCCCTGGGCCTCGATCAGTTCAAAGCCCGCCACAAAGAGCACGGCCCGCGTCGAGAACCGGGGCGGGTGCGCGATCAGCCGGCCCAGGGCCGACTCCAGGCGACCGAAATGCCGGACCACGCCGAACACCAGATGCTGGCAGCGCGCCCGCTCCGCCCCGGCCAGACTGGCGGGGAGGGTGTCGAGCAGGGCGTCGAGACGTTCGCGGCGTTCCAGCCAACGGGCCAGCAGGTTGACCGCCGCCAGCCAGGCAGCCGAAGGGGTGGCGGCGCTCATCGGGCACCTCCACGCGGGCTGGGGAGGCTTCGCGCCATCGATTCGACACACAGTTTGACAAGGCTGCTCATTATCCGCTCTAGTCTCCGGTTCACGCCCGATTACACGCAACCATGAATTCCGAAGCCGTTTCCGCGCTCATTGCCAAAACCCCGTCCCTCAAGGCGGTCAAAGCCAAACTTGAGGCCATGGAGCCCGGTTCCTACGTCGTGCACCGGAGTTGGGGTTTCGGGCAGATCAAGAGCTACGACGACGCCTCCCAGCGACTCCTCATCGATTTCAAGGACAAGAAAAAGCACCCGATGGACCCGGCGTTCTGCATCACGACCATGGACGTGCTGCCCGCCAACCATCTCCTCGTCCGCAAGGAGACCGAGCCCAAGAAGATCCTCGAGCTCATCGCCGACAATCCCGCCCAGCTCGTCGTCGAGGCCCTCCAGGCCTATCCGAACAACGCCGCCACCGTGATCGAGATGGAAATCACCCTCGCGCAGGTCGTGGGCGAAGATAAGTTCAAGAAGTGGTGGGCGGTCGCCAAGAAGGCTGTCGCCAAGGATCCCCGCATTTCCGTTCCCGAGAAGAAGACCGACTGCTACGTCGTCCGCGACATCCCGGTCTCCGCCGAGGATGAGATCCTCGAGCAGTTCACCACCACCCGCTCCGCCCGCCGCCGCATCGCCCTCGCCGAGGAGCTGATGAGCGCCACCGGCAAGAAGGACATCAAGGCCGACCTCTCCGCCGTCCTCAAGGGCGTCGCCGACGCCGTCAAGGATTCCAACCAGCTCGACGCCTCCGAGCGCCTCTACGGCGCCGCCGTCCGCGACGACCTCGCCGCCTACGTCGGCAGCGATACGGTCTTCGAGCCCACCCAGGCCTCCCTCGTCTCCGTCGTCCGCGACCTCCCCACCATCGCGGAAAAGATCCCGGTGCACTTCCAGTCGCGCTTCCTCGAGCTGATCCACGCGACGCACCCGATCGAGAGCCGCGACATCCTCTTCAACCTCCTGAAGACCTCGCAGGGCAAGTTCACCACCGAGTGCATCAATTTCCTCGTCGAGCACGACCACGCCGACGAACTCGCCGCCACCCTCACCCGCTGGCAGACCGAGCAGAATCTCCGCGCGCCGGTCCTCCTCTGGATCGTCAAAAACCGCCACTCCAAGAAATTTGCCAAGCTCCTCAACGAGCTCATCTCGCCGCGCCTCCTCAGCTCCATCTTCTTCGCGATCGATTACGAGGCCCTGCAGGCCGCCAGCGCGCGCCGCATCCCGCTCGGCGATATCCTCTCCGAGGATACCGACCTCATCTCCGACCTCCTCTCGACCGCCGATCCCGAGACCGCCCGCGATCTCGCAAACACCCTGATGCTGAACCAGGGCTTCGAGGAGCTCACCAAGAAGTCCCTCCTCGCCCGCTTCATCAAGATCTTCCCGAAGATCCAGTCGCTCGTCGCCGCCGACGCGGAGAGCAAGGAGGAGCAGCTCCTCGTTTCCCGCGAGAGCTACAACCGCAAGGTCGAGGAGCTTGAGATCATCCGCACCAAGAAGATCCCGGAGAACAAGGAGGCCATCGCCATCGCCCGCGAGCACGGCGATCTCAAGGAAAACTCCGAGTACAAGATGGCCAAGCAGGACCAGTCCGTCCTCATGGCCCAGAAGACCCTCCTCGAGCGCGACCTCGGCCGCGCCCGCGTCACCGACTTCAAGGAAGCCACCACCGACCAGGCCGGCATCGGCACGATCGTCGCGGTGAAGACCGGCGGCAAGGCCCTCACCTACACCATCCTCGGTGCCTGGGACGGCGACGCCGACAACAACGTCATCTCCTACAAGACGGCCCTCGGCGCCGCCCTCCTCGGCAAGAAGGTCGGCGACACCGTCAAGGTGAAGACCGGCACCTCCGACGAGGAATACACGATCACCAGCATCGCCCGCTACGCCGACAAGAATTGATCCCGCTGGGAGCGCGGGCCGCCGGCCCGCACCCTCTCAGCCGCAAACCCGCCGACCTCACCGTGGCGGGTTTTTCATTGCCCAAATCGCCGCCCTCCATGTCCGCCTTTTTCCAAGGCCTGCTCATCGGTTTCTCCATCGCCGTCCCGGTCGGACCCATCGGCCTGCTCTGCCTGCGCCGGTCCCTCACCGACGGGCGGCTCGCCGGTCTCGTCTCGGGCCTCGGGGCCGCCACCGCCGACGCCCTCTACGGTGTCGTCGCCGCGCTCGGCCTCACCGCCGTCACGGGTTTCCTCCTCGCCTACCGCACCCCGCTCCAGCTCGGCGGCGGCCTGTTCCTCCTCTACCTCGGCCTCTCGATCTGCCGCGCCCAACCACCCTCGGCCGAAGTCCGCGCGCCCGTCACGAACCTGGCCTCCGCCTACGGTTCCACCCTTCTTCTCACCCTCGCCAATCCCACCACGATCCTCTCCTTCCTCGGCATCTTCGCCAGCCTCGGCGTGGTCTCCTCCGAGGGCGGCCATCTCCCGGCCTTTCTCTTGGTCCTCTGGGTCTTCATCGGCTCCGCCGTCTGGTGGGTCGTCCTCAGCCTCACCGCCGGCGCCCTCGGTCCCCGTCTCCAAAACGGCGGCCACCGCCTCCTCAACCTGAGCTCCGGCCTCCTCATCGCCGCCATCGGCGTCTGGCAGCTCGTGCGACTGATGTAGGTGCCTGCTTGCAGGCGGTTACGAACTCTCCCAGCCTCCCGCTCGCGTGAACGCTTCCTGGGACATCCTCAAAACACTCTCCGACCCCACGCGCCTGCGTCTCCTGGCCCTCGTCTCCCGCGAGGAGCTTTCCGTGGCCGAGCTCCAGGAGATCCTCGGCATGGGCCAGTCCCGCATCTCCTCGCAGCTCGCGCTGCTCCGGCAGGTGAACCTCGTGACCGACCGCCGCGAGGGCAAAAAGGCGTTCTACTCCCTCCGTCCCACTCTCGCGGCCCGGACTCTCGCCCTCCTCCGTTCCGCCATCGACTCCGTTGCGGAACTCCCCGTCATCACCGAGGACCGCGGCAACCTTGACCGCATCCTGCAGAAACGCCGTCGGACGCAGGAGCAGTATTTCAACCTCATCGCCGGCCGCCTCGGGAAAAACCACTGCCCCGGCCGCTCGTGGGAGGCCATCGGCCATCTCGCCCTCCGCCTCACGCCCGCCATCGACATCGCCGATCTCGGCGCGGGCGAGGGCCTCGTGTCCCAGCTCCTCGCCCACCGCGCCCGCTCCGTCCCCTGCATCGACAACTCCCCCCGCATGGTCGAGGTCGGCACCGAGTTGGCGAAGAAGAACGGCCTGCTCAACCTCACCTACCAGCTCGGCGACATCGAGAACGTCCCGCTCGCCGACAAGTCCGTCGACCTCGCCATCCTCTCCCAGGCGCTCCACCACGCCCAGCATCCGCAGACCGCCGTCAACGAGGCCTTCCGCATCCTGCGCCCCGGCGGCCAGCTCCTCGTGCTCGATCTCAACGAGCACACCTTCGAAAAGGCCCGCGAGCTCTACGCCGATGTCTGGCTCGGCTTCACGGAAAGCGCCCTCCACGGCTTCCTCCGGAAATCCGGGTTCTCCAAAGTGGAGGTGACCGCCGTCGCCAAAGAGACCTCCGAGCCGCACTTCGAGACCCTCCTTGCGAGCGGCATCAAGCCCGCCCGCTGAGGCCGGGGGCCCGCCGGTGCGTTACCACCCACGCCGCTGTACCCGATGCTCCACTCCCTGCTCAACGACTGGTCGTTCTTCGGCGTCGCGGCCAAATTCCTCTGGCTCGCGCAGCTCGGCCTCATCGTTCACGTCCTGAAGACCGGCCGGCCGTACTACTGGGTGTGGCTGCTCTTCATCGCGCCGGCCATCGGCGGCATCGCCTACGTCCTCATCGAGCTCCTCCCGGATCTGCGCGCCCCGGGCGGCGGGGGCGGTTTCTCGTGGAAGCCCCGCGCCTGGCGCATCCGCGAGCTTCGCGCCGAAATCGAGGAAACGGATACGGTGAAGCTCCGCCTCGCCCTCGCATCCGAACTGCTCGCCGCCGGGCAGGCCGAGGAGGCACGCACCGTCGCCGAGGAGGCGTTGCACGGCGTCTTTCGCGACGATCCCCACACGCTGGCCGCCGTCGCGCGCTACCGGCTTGAGGCCGGGCGCGTAAACGAGGCGCTCGCCGCACTGGACCAGATCACCATCAAGGCCGACCGCATGCTGGCGCTGTCGGTCTCCCTCCTGCGTGGCCGGGCGCTGGTGCTCGCCGGCCGCCACGCGGAGGCGCAGGCCGCCCTGCGCGAGATCGTCGGCACCTACATCGGGGAGGAACCGCGCTATTTCCTCGCCCTTTCCCTCCAGCAGTCTGGCGCCGTCCCGGAAGCCCGCGCCCTCTGGGAAGAGATCCGCAAACGCTACCGCCGGGCCGGCCGCGGCTGGCGTCGCGCGGAAAAACGCTGGTTCAAACTTTCTTCTGAACGTCTCAGGGAAACCGGGGTCTGACCGGTCTTTGGCCCTTCCGTTCACGTGCACCGCCCGCCGTCGGGCGAATCCGGTCGCAATTCTTCCACGCTTAACCACCTTTAACCTCGGCCCGTTTTTCCCATGCCCGAAGAAGAACCTCTCCTCCACCAGCTCGGCGCGTACGATCCCGAGGAAGCCACGCGCCTCGCCGACCTGCTCGAAAAGCACGGCGTCCACTATGAGATCGAGACGGACCAGTCCGCCCTCACCGGCGCGAACGATTTTCCCGGCCTGCAATTCGGCGTGAACCCCGAAAGCGCCAAGATCCTCATCTTCGTCCCCGAAGCCGAACTCGCCAAAGCCCAGGGTCTCGTCGGGCAACGCCCATGAATTTCCGCGCCGTGTTCCGCCTGATCGCGCTGCTGCTCGCGCTGCCGCTGGGCGGCCTGCTCGCGGCGAAGGAAAAGGCCCGCGACGAAACCCTCATCCTGTTTGAACAGCGCCGGGTGGCCATCGCCGTGCCCGAGGGCTTTGTCTTCACCAGCAACAAGGACGAGCAGGGCTTCATCACCGCCCGGCTCAATGACCCGAAGGACAAGGTGAGCCTCCAAATCTCGTTCCTCCCCGACAGCGAGGGCGAATACGCGACCGCCCGCGGCCGAAAGGAACTCATGGTGAAATCCTTTCAGCAGCTCGTGTCCGGGTCCGTCGAGCAGGCCATGCAGTTCGAGGAACTCGAGCCGCGCAGCGGCGCCGGCACCTACTGCATCTTCACCGACTCCGCCCTCGTCGGAAAGACCAAGTACCCGCCCGGCGAATACCTGAATTCGACCGCCGGCATCAAATCGTGGCGCGGCTGCTTCGTGGTCTTCACCCTGCTGAGCAACGACACCAAGTCCGACGAGTATCGCGCCGCGATGAAGGTCCTCCGCGACAGCCTCGCGGAGCTGCCGCTCACCCCGCTGCGCTAGAACCGGCTCCGGCCGGCGCCCGCGTTGACGTGCACGACGCCCATGAGGGCCGCAAGAATACGGCCGCGTGCGTCCGACCACGTGGACCGGACCGTGCTACCTGCGCCCCGAAGAACGTCGGAGCCACCGTGGCCTCACTCGGACTCAGCGCCGGGATCCGGCCTCGCATTCCACCAAGCCGGGCAAGGAGTAGATGGAACAGCCGAAGTCCGGTCGGGCCCGCAGCGTCTGGATCGCCACGATCAGATGACTCGCCTGCCACGGTTGTCCGTCGTGGCTGGGCGTCTTGATATAGATCCAGTCCCCTTCCTGTTTCACGACCGTCGCGCTGCATCCGGAGGTGCGCGCATATTCGTCGCACCAGATGGCCGCGAGTTCTTGAGGCGTTAGTGTATCCAGGTTCTCGTACATGGTAGTGAATGATGACAGCGGCCGTTCGCGTGGCGGTGCCGCGAAGTGACCCCGCAGAAATCTCCGGTATTCGCCGACCGGTAGTGAGCCGGCGCACCGACCGCCCTTGTGAGCATTTGGTTCACGGCCCGATCATGGGCCGCGAAAAGTCACCGGCAACGCGCAATGCTGCGCATATTTTTGGAATCTTGTGGCGTCCTGTGCAAATCTTGGCCCCGGCGCCCGCCCGCCTCGTTTGCGAGGAAACCGGCGGAAATCCGACCGCGTTTTTTCCACCTCCGAGCGTCCCTGCGCTGGCTCCCAGAGGAGAGCCGCTTACTTCACCGCGCTGGAAGCCGGCGTGGGCGCCGCCGGAGGCGGTGTACCGGAGCCCCTGGCCTCCAGCGTCTTCACCGCCGCATCCCGCACCGCGGCGATCGAGGCGTTGTTTTGCGGCACCTCGATCAGGGTCTGAAAGCGCGTGTCCGACGCGGTGTAGCTCGCTGCCACCGCCGAGAGCAGCGGCAGCGCCTGCTCCAGCCGGCTCGTGAGCCCCTGGATCGACACCCGCACATTCCATATCTCCGGCTCGCGCGACATCTCCATCGCCTTGCCCTTGTTGGTGCGGGCCGAGAGTTCGAGATAAGTCTCCCGGGCCGTCGGATCCACGCCGCGCGGTGCTCTCTCCTGCCCGCAGTTCACCTCGATCAGCAGGTCGGGCGGCGCGATCGCCGGCGCCTCGAACATACCGGCATGGGCGAGCGCCGCCCCCACGCAGGCCGACAGCACGTCGATCTTCACCGGCGTCTGGCCAAGACTGGATCTCTTGGCCACCAGGCGAAACGAGAGCCCCGCCGGCTTGGCGACCCCTGCCGCGCAAATCGCGTCCACAGTCACCTTGTGTTTCGGGATGAAGATATTCCCGCAGCCCGCCAGCGTCCCTCCCAGTACGGCACCGGCCACGAGCGACAGCCCGCGTAACAGGAAAATGCGTCGGGTAGGGTTCATGCTCTTTTACGCCCGCTCTAGATAACTGGGCCCCGGGGTTTCGCAACTATTGACGCGTAACCGGAATGTTACGGCCATGGTCCGCTAAGCCGGGCCGCGTCCGGTCACTCGACCTTGACCCTGGCCCGATAAAACGCGTCGCATCGCGCATAGATTTCCTTCGGCGACTCCATGGTCAGCGACTCCGCGGCGAGCGCCCGGGCGTCCGCCATCGTCATCGCCCGCACCAGATACTTCACCGACGGCAGCCACGAGGGCGACATGCTGAGCGCGTCGATCCCCAGCCCCAGCAGCAACGGCGCATAAACGGGGTCGCCCGCCATTTCGCCACACACGCTCACCGGTACGCCCTGCTTGTGCGCCTCGTCCACGATGTGCTTCACGGTGCGCACCACCGCCGGATGCGTGGGCTCGTAGAGGTGGGCGATGCGGTCGTTCACCCGGTCGATCGCGAGCAGGTATTGGATGAGATCGTTGGTCCCGATGCTGAAAAAGGCACAGTCTTTCGCGAGGATGTCCGCCGTGACCGCGGCGCTCGGGATCTCGATCATCGCGCCGACCTCCAGATTTTCGTCAAACGGGATGCCGCGCCCCTTGAGCTCCGTCATGCATTCCGCCAGCACCGCGTTGGCCCGCAACAGCTCCTCGCTGCCGCTGATCATCGGATACATGATGCGGACCTTGCCGTGCGCGCTCGACCGGAGGATGGCGCGCAACTGGTCCTTGAAGATGTCCTGATGCTCCAGGCAGAACCGGATCGCCCGGAAGCCCATGAACGGGTTGTTCTCCTTCGGAAACAGGTCCGGGTTGCCCGACATCGGCTTGTCGCCGCCCAGATCCAGCGTGCGGATGATCACCGGGTGCGGCGCGACGGATTCCGCCACTTCCTTGTAAGCGAGGAACTGCTCCTGCTCGGTCGGAATCCGGGCCGAGTTGAGGAAGAGGTATTCCGTCCGGTACAGGCCGACCCCTTCCGCCGCGAACGACTTCACCTGCGCGACCTCGTCCACTTTTTCGATATTCGCCATCAACGACACCGGCACCCCGTCAAGCGTCACCGCCTTCTCTCGGTTCGCCTGGAGCAGCCGGGCCTCGAACGATTTTTTCCGTTCCTGGATCTTCCCGTAGCGGAACAGCGTGCTCTCGGAGGGGTTGAGGATCACCACACCGTCGTAGCCGTCGACGATGGCCCAGTCGCCGTTGCGCGCGCGCTTCGTGAGGTTCCGCACCCCCACCACCGCCGGCACCTTCATCGAGCGCGCGACGATCACGGCGTGGCTCGTCTTGCTGCCCGAATCGGTCACAAGCGCGATCGCCGCGCTCCGGTCGATGCTCGCCGAGTCCGAGGGCGAGATGTCGTTGGCGACCACGATGCGCTTGTCCGCCAGCCGGCTCAGCGAGTTCTCCGCCTGCCCGAGCAGGTTCTGGAGGACCCGCTGCGCCACGTCGCGGATATCGCTCGCGCGCTCGCGCAGGTACTCGTCCTCGAACTTCGCAAAGGCCTGGATATAGCGCTGCGAGACCTTGTTGAAACAGGTCTCGATATTCTGCCCCGTGCTCTCGAATTCGCGGATCGTCTCGCCGATCAGCGCCGGGTCCTCCAGCGCCATCAGGTGAGCGTCGAAGATCAGGGCCTCCTCCGCGCCGAGATTTTTCTCCACCTCGCCCTGGATCTTGGAAATCTGCTGCCGCGTCGTGATCAGGGCCCGGTCAAACCGCGAGACCTCCTCAATGCGCTTTTCCGCCTCCACCTGGTAGCTGGGCACCTCGACGTCGCTCTGAATATAGACGAAGATCTGGCCATACGCGATGCCCTGCGAGGCTGCGATGCCTTGCACGGTAAGTTCGGTTTTTGCGGGCTGGGCCATTAAATCGTTCTCGCCGCACAGCGGGGTTCTGCGTTCGGCGTGCTACGATAACGCGCCGCGCGCGCAACGGGTCAACGCGGATTTACGTAATCCGCGTTTCTGTGACAAACGCCGATTCCCCCCAGGCCGCCTTGATCGCCGCCACGATGTCCGCCACCGGCTGATCGTCCGCCAACAGCGCGAAACAGGCGCTCCCGCTCCCGCTCATCCGGGCCGACACCCCGAAGCGCCGGTGTAGTTCCCCTAGCAGGGCTGGCAACGCCACGAATTTCTCAAACGCCACCCCCTCCATCGCATTGAGCAACAGCTTCTCCGCCGGGGCGGCAGGATCCGCCACCCAGGCCGCCACCCAGGCTTCGGCCCGAGGACCCGGCAGGTAGTTCGCCGCCCCGTCCGCCGCCATGCGCCCATAGGCCCACGGCGTCGAAATTCCAAAGGCCGGCTTGAAGATCAAAACCCGGCGGCCCTTCAGCCGCGCCGCCGCCCCCGGGGCCAGCCGTTCTACCCGCTCCCCCCGCCCGCGCATGACCACCGGTACGCCCTGCAAAAACAATGGACAGTCCGATCCCAGCGTCGCCGCCACCTCCGCCATTCGCTCCGGCCCAAGCGCCCCCCCCGTCAGCTCGTTCAGCGCCCGCAGCGCCGCCACCGCGTCGCTGCTCCCGCCGCCCAGCCCCGCCCCCATCGGGATGCGTTTTTCGAGGGAAAACACCGCCCCTCCCCGCCACCCCGTCGCCACCGCAAACGCCCGCGCCGCCTTCAGCACGAGATTCGACTCATCCACCGGCACTGCTGGATCGTCGCAGGTCAGGGCCAAGACCCCGTCCGCCGCCGCCGCCACCCGCAGCGTGTCCCCGAACTCCACCGGCGCCGCCACCGACACCAGGTCGTGAAACCCATCCGCCCGCCGCCCCGTGATGGCGAGGAACAGGTTCAGCTTGGCCGGGGCGAAAATCGACAGCGCGCTCATGCCCCTTGTCATGGCCGAGAGCACCGCGCCGATGCAATCTCTCCGCGCCGATGGCCCAATTTTGGTTTTTGATTACTGCCCATAAGTGTTCATAACTTCTCGTCCTCACTCATGCCCTGCGACCTGATTCTCGCCCT